>NZ_CAXFDV010000659.1:0-8319 GCF_964001545.1 uncultured Aquincola sp. | reverse complement strand
TCGGTGAACGGGGCGATGGGCAGCAGCACGTCGGCGTTGTCGACCTGCGCGTCCTTGAACGGCGTGAGTGCCACCACCAGACCCGAGCCTTCCAGCGCGGCACGGGCGGCGGCCGCATCGGCGGCGTCCAGCGTGGGCTCGAGGTTCAGCAGCAGCAGCGCCTTCATGGGCTGCGACAGCATCTGGCCGGCGTTCAGGCCGCCTTGGCGCGGCATGGCATGCACCAGCTGCGCGCCGACGGTGTTGCCGGCTTCGGTGAGGTAGCCGACCGAAGCCCCGGTGTGCTGCGCGATGAAGCCGGCCAGGGCCAGCAGCTGCGAAGCCTGCGGATGCTGCGCGGCGGCATTGCCCAGCAGCACGGCCTTCTGCTGGCCGGAGATCAGCGAGGTGGCGATGGCACGGGCCTCGTCCGTCGGCTCGATGCCGGCGTCCAGAGGCAGCGGGGAAACCGCACCGGTGGCAGCCGCCACCGCAGCGGCCACCTGGGCCAGCACGACCACCCAGGCGCTGGGGGCGGCGACCAGGCGCGTGCCCATGGGCATCAGCCAGTCGTCGTTCACGGCGCCCAGGCTGTGCACCTGCGCGCCATGGCGCGCGGCCTGGCGGATGCGCTGGGCCAGCAGCGGCTGGTCCTTGCGCAGGAACGAGCCGATGACGAAGGCGCGCTGCAGCGTCGACAGCGAAGCGATGCTGGTGCCCAGCCAGCGCACGCCGCCGTGCTCGAGGTTGAAGTCGGCGTGGCGGGTGCGGTAGTCGATGTTGTCGCTGCCCAGGCCGCGCACCAGCTTGGCCAGCAGGTGCAGCTCTTCCACGGTGGACTGGGCGGAACCCAGCGCGCCGATGCCGGCGACGCCGAACTCGGCCTTCACGCGCTTCAGGCCATCGGCCACGTAGCCCAGGGCCGTGTTCCAGTCGACGGCCTGCCACTGGCCGCCCTGCTTGATCATCGGGGTGGTCAGGCGGCTGGGGGTGTTCAGCGCTTCATACGAGAAGCGGTCGCGGTCGGACAGCCAGCACTCGTTCACCGCCTCGTTCTCGAGCGGCAGCACGCGCAGCACCTTGTTCGACTTGACCTGCACGATCAGGTTGGCGCCCACGCCGTCGTGCGGGCTCACGCTCTTGCGGCGCGACAGCTCCCAGGTGCGGGCGCTGTAGCGGAAAGGCTTGCTGGTCAGCGCGCCCACCGGGCACAGGTCGATCATGTTGCCCGACAGCTCGGAATCCACCGTGTCGCCGGTCACCGTGGTGATCTCGGAGTGCTCGCCGCGGTGGATCATGCCCAGCTCCATGATCCCGGCCACTTCCTGGCCGAAACGCACGCAGCGGGTGCAGTGGATGCAGCGGCTCATCTCCTCCATGGAGATCAGCGGGCCCACGTCCTTGTGGAAGACCACGCGCTTTTCTTCCTGGTAGCGCGAGGAAGAGCCGCCGTAGCCCACGGCCAGGTCCTGCAGCTGGCATTCGCCGCCCTGGTCGCAGATGGGGCAGTCCAGCGGGTGGTTGATCAGCAGGAACTCCATCACCCCCTGCTGCGCCTTGATCGCCTTGTCGCTCTTGGTGCGCACGATCATCCCGTTGGTCACGGGCGTGGCGCAGGCGGGCATCGGCTTGGGCGCCTTCTCCACTTCCACCAGGCACATGCGGCAGTTGGCCGCGATGCTCAGCTTCTTGTGGTAGCAGAAGTGCGGGATGTAGGTGCCCGCGGCGTCGGCAGCATGCATGACCATGCTGCCTTCGACCACGCTGACCTTCTTGCCGTCGAGTTCGATTTCAACCATGTTGTGTGTCCCGGTCGGCCTCAGGCCTGTGCGGTCGCAGCCGGCTGCGGGACCTTGGAAGTCTTGTGTTCGATGAGGTGGACGAACTCGTCGCGGAAATGCTTGAGCATCGCGCGCACCGGCATCGCCGCCGCGTCGCCCAGCGCGCAGATGGTGCGCCCCTGGATGTTGTCCGCCACCGAGTTCAGCAGGTCGATGTCTTCCGGCCGGCCCTGGCCGTTGGCGATGCGGTCGACCATGCGCCACAGCCAGCCCGTGCCTTCGCGGCAGGGCGTGCACTGGCCGCAGCTCTCGTGCATGTAGAAGTAGCTCAGGCGCAGCAGGCTACGCACCATGCAGCGGCTGTCGTCCATCACGATGACGGCGCCCGAACCCAGCATCGATCCCGCCTTGGCGATCGAGTCGTAGTCCATGGTGCATTCGTTCATGATGGCCGCCGGCAAGACGGGGGCCGACGAGCCGCCCGGGATCACTGCCTTGAGCTGGCGGCCGGTGCGCACGCCACCGGCCAGCTCCAGCAGCTTGGTGAACGGCGTGCCCAGCGGCACTTCGTAGTTGCCGGGCTTGTTGACGTCGCCCACCACCGAGAAGATCTTGGTGCCGCCGTTGTTCGGCTTGCCGATGTCGAGGTAGGCCTGGCCGCCGTTGCGGATGATCCAGGGCACCGCGGCAAAGGTCTCGGTGTTGTTGATGGTGGTCGGCTTGCCGTACAGGCCGAAGCTGGCCGGGAACGGCGGCTTGAAGCGCGGCTGGCCCTTCTTGCCTTCCAGCGATTCGAGCAGCGCGGTTTCTTCGCCGCAGATGTAGGCGCCGAAGCCGTGGTGCGCATGCAGCTGGAAGCTGAAGCTGCTGCCCAGGATGTTGTTGCCCAGGTAGCCGGCGGCGCGGGCTTCTTCGAGGGCAGCCTCGAAGCGCTCGTACACCTCGAAGATCTCGCCGTGGATGTAGTTGTAGCCCACGGTGATGCCCATCGCGTAGGCCGCGATGATCATGCCTTCGATGACGATGTGCGGGTTGTAGGCCAGGATGTCCCGGTCCTTGCAGGTGCCCGGCTCGCCTTCGTCGGAGTTGCACACCAGGTACTTCTGGCCCGGGAACTGGCGGGGCATGAAGCTCCACTTCAGCCCGGTGGGAAAGCCTGCGCCGCCGCGGCCACGCAGGCCCGAGAGCTTGACGTCGGCGATCACCTGGTCGGGCGTCATGCCGGCGCCGCCATCGGTGCCCAGGATGCGCTTGAGCGCCTGGTAGCCGCCACGCGACTCATAGTCGGCGATGGACCAGTTGCGGCCGTTCAGGCCCGCATAGATCTGCGCGCCGAGGTGGCGGTCGTGGAAGCAGGTTTCCAGGCCGGTGGACTGGAACTGGGAAAGGTCGGGCATCATCACTTTGCCTGCGCCTTCAAGGTGTCGACCAGCGCGTCGAGCCGCTCGTCGGTCATGTAGCTGACCATCTGCCGGTCGTTCACCAGCATCACCGGTGCATCGGCGCAGGCGCCCAGGCATTCGGTCTTCTGCACGGTAAACAGGCCATCGGCGGTGGTGCCGCCTTCTTCCACATGCAGGCGCGAGCACAGGTGCTCGAGCGCATGCTGGCCATTGCGCAGCTGGCACGGGAGGTTGGTGCAGACGTTGAGCTTGTAGCGGCCCAGCGGCTGCTGGTTGTACATGTTGTAGAACGTCGTCACCTCGTGCACCGCGATGGCGGGCATGCCGAGGTAGTCGGCGATCTCCTGCTCGCTCTCGGGCGAGACCCAGCCGAGCTCCTGCTGCGCGATCGACAGGCAGGCCATCACGGCCGACTGCCGCTGCTCATACGGGTACTTGGCAACTTCCTTGGCAAAGCGGGCCAGGGTGTCCGCGGAAAACAGGCTCATCGATCGATCTCGCCAAACACGATGTCCATCGTCCCGATGATGGCGACGGCATCGGCAATCATGTGGCCACGCGCCATTTCATCGAGGGCTGCGAGGTGCACGAAGCCCGGGGCACGGATCTTCAGGCGGTACGGCTTGTTGGCGCCGTCGCTCACCAGGTAGATGCCGAACTCGCCCTTCGGGTGTTCCACCGCCGCGTAGGCTTCGCCTTCGGGCACGTGGAAGCCTTCGGTGAACAGCTTGAAGTGGTGGATCAGCTCTTCCATGCTGGACTTCATGTCCGTGCGTGAAGGCGGCGCCACCTTGTGGTTGTCGGTGATGACCGGACCGGGGTTCTGGCGCAGCCAGGCGACGCACTGCTGGATGATGCGGTTGGACTGGCGCATCTCCTCGACACGCACCAAATAGCGGTCGTAGGTGTCGCCGTTCACGCCCACCGGCACGTCGAAGTCGAGGCGGTCGTACACCTCGTAGGGTTGGGTCTTGCGCAGGTCCCAGGCAATGCCCGAGCCGCGCAGCATGGCGCCGGTGAAGCCGAGGTTCTTCGCGCGCTCGGGCGTGACGACGCCGATGCCGACGGTGCGCTGCTTCCAGATGCGGTTGTCGGTCAGCAGCGTCTCGTACTCGTCCACCATCGTCGGGAAACGCTTGGTGAAGTCGTCGATGAAGTCCAGCAGCGAGCCCTGACGGTTGTCGTTCATCGCCGCAATCGCCTTGGCGTTGCGGATCTTCGAGACCTTGTACTGCGGCATCGCGTCCGGCAGGTCGCGGTACACGCCACCCGGGCGGAAGTAGGCCGCGTGCATGCGCGCACCCGACACCGCTTCGTACATGTCGAACAGGTCTTCCCGCTCGCGGAAGCAGTAGATCAGCATGTTCATCGCGCCGCAGTCCAGCCCGTGGCAACCCAGCCACAGCAGGTGGTTCAGCAGGCGGGTGATCTCGCTGAACATCACGCGGATGTACTGCGCGCGCTCGGGCACCTCGATGCCCAGCAGCTTCTCGATCGCCAGGCAGTACGCATGCTCGTTGGACATCATCGACACGTAGTCGAGGCGGTCCATGTAGGGCAGCGACTGGATGAAGGTCTTGCTTTCGGCCAGCTTTTCGGTGGCACGGTGCAGCAGGCCGATGTGGGGATCGGCGCGCTGGATGACTTCGCCGTCCAGCTCCAGCACCAGGCGCAACACGCCGTGCGCCGCGGGGTGCTGGGGACCGAAGTTCAGCGTGTAGTTCTTGATCTCTGCCATAGGAACCTGTTGGCGCCAGCGGCGCTCAGTGCAGCCCGCCGTAGTTGTCTTCGCGGACGATGCGCGGCGTGATCTCGCGCGGCTCGATCGTCACCGGCTGGTAGATGACGCGCTTTTGCTCGGGGTCGTAGCGCATCTCCACATGGCCCGTGGTCGGAAAGTCCTTGCGGAACGGATGGCCGATGAAACCGTAGTCGGTGAGGATGCGGCGCAGGTCGAGGTGACCCTCGAAGATGATGCCGTAGAGGTCGAAGGCCTCGCGCTCGAACCAATTGGCCGAGTTCCAGATCTCGTTGATCGAGGACACCATCGGCAGGTCGTCGTCGGGGCAGTACACGCGCAGGCGCAGGCGCCAGTTGTGCTGCAGCGACAGCAGGTGCACCACCACGGCGAAGCGCGGGCCTTCGTAGGCGCCGCTGTCCTGCCAGCTGCTGTAGTCCATGCCGCACAGGTCGATCATCTGCTCGAACTGCAGCGCCGGGTCGTCGCGAAGCTGTCGGGCCACTTCGGCGTACACGGCGGCGGCCACGGTGATGGTGATCTCGCCGCGTTCGCGCTTGAACGTCTTGATCTTGTCGCCGAGCAACGACTGGAGCGCGGCTTGCAGGTTGTCGAGTTTCTGGGTCATGCGAAGGACGGAGCGCTGTGTGACCGGCCGCTCAGCGGGCGATCGTGTTCTCGCGGCGGATCTTGGCCTGCAGTTGCAGGATGCCGTAGAGCAGCGCCTCGGCCGTGGGCGGGCAGCCCGGCACGTAGACGTCCACCGGCACGATGCGGTCGCAGCCCCGCACCACCGAATAGCTGTAGTGGTAGTAACCGCCGCCGTTGGCGCAGGAGCCCATCGACAGCACCCAGCGCGGCTCGGCCATCTGGTCGTACACCTTGCGCAGGGCCGGCGCCATCTTGTTGCACAGCGTGCCAGCCACGATCATCAGGTCGGACTGGCGCGGGCTGGGACGGAACAGCATGCCGAAGCGATCGATGTCGTAGCGGGCCGCGCCCGCGTGCATCATCTCGACCGCGCAGCAGGCCAGGCCGAAGGTCATCGGCCACAGCGAACCGGTCTTGGACCAGTTGATCAGCTTGTCGACCGACGTGGTGACGAAGCCTTCTTTCAGAACGCCTTCGATGCCCATTTTTCAGTTACTCCCAGTCGAGGGCGCCCTTCTTCCATTCGTAGATGAAGCCCACGACCAGGATGGTCAGGAACATCATCATCGCCCAGAAGCCGGTGGCGCCGATCTCCTTGAGCGCGACGGCCCAAGGGAAGAGGAATGCGATTTCGAGGTCGAACAGGATGAAGAGGATGGCCACCAGGTAGTAGCGCACATCGAACTTCATGCGGGCGTCTTCGAAGGCCTCGAAGCCGCACTCGTAGGGCGAGTTCTTCGCCACGTCAGGCCGTTGCGGCCCGAGAAGGAAACCCAGCACCTGCGGCACGATACCTACACCGATACCGACCAGGATGAACAGGATGACAGGTAGGTACTGTTGCAGGTCCATGGCTCTTGGCTTGGGTTGGTCGGGTCATCACCCGGGCAGCAAAAAGCGCGCCGGAACCCCGGTGGGTTCACTCAGCGCGCCCAGTGTCCCCTGTGTTGCTCATCGCATTCAGGGCGCTGTCCTGCAAAGTGCCGGATGAGGACCTTGCCTTACAACCCATATGTTGTGGTGCCGACGGCGAGACTCGAACTCGCACAGCTTTCGCCACTACCCCCTCAAGATAGCGTGTCTACCAATTTCACCACGTCGGCGGTACTTGTCTTTACAACCCTTCGGCTGGCATGAGGTATAGCTACCGAAGAGCCTCGCATTCTAGCCCGAAAAATCCCGCACTACGAGGGTTCTCACCAACGTGATGCGGGGAACACGCTCAGGGCTTCGGAATCACCGAGCCCGAAGCGGCCGGCACAGCGGGCACGGCCGAAGCCGGTGCACTGAGAGCGGGCGCCGAGGCGTCGCCAGCCGGTGCCGAAGGAATCGCGCGATCGAACACGGTGCCACCGGTGGTGGGCTCGGCCATGCGGTCGCGGCTGCTCAGGTAGGCCAGGGCCAGCGTGCACACGAAGAACACGGTGGCGCAGGCGGCGGTGGAACGCGACAGGAAGTTGGCGCTGCCGGTGGCGCCGAACAGGCTGCCGGAGGCGCCGCTGCCGAAGGAGGCGCCCATGTCGGCGCCCTTGCCGTGCTGGATCAGCACGAGGCCGATCATCGCGATCGCCGTCAGGAGCTGGACCGCCAGCACGATGTTCATCCAGATTTGCATGATGCTTGTGTGACTCAGGAAGTTGTCAGGGCGCCGCGCGGCAGATGGCGACGAAGTCGGCGGCCTTCAAAGAGGCCCCACCGATCAGACCGCCGTCGATGTCGGGCTGCGCGAACAGGGTTGCGGCGTTGTCGGGCTTGACGCTGCCGCCGTACAGAAGCTTCATCGCGCCGGCATGCGGCGTGGCCGCCTGCAGCTGCGCACGCAGCAGCGCATGCACCGCCTGCGCCTGCTCGGGCGAAGCGGTCTTGCCGGTGCCGATGGCCCACACCGGTTCGTAGGCCACGACCATCTCGCCCACGCAGTGGCCCAGCGTGTGGATGACGGCCGACAGCTGGCGCTTGACCACCGCCTCGGTCTCGCCCGCCTCGCGCTGCGCCAAGGTTTCGCCCACGCAGACGATGGGCGTGATGCCCTTGCCCAACGCGGCCTTGGCCTTGTCGGCCACCAGCTGGTCGGCCTCGGCATGGTAGGCACGGCGCTCGGAGTGGCCGACGATCACATAGCGGCAGCCGAACTCGTGCAGCATGGCGGCCGACACCTCGCCGGTGTAGGCGCCCTGCTCATGGGCCGAGCAGTCCTGCGCGCCCCAGCGGATGTCGCTGGCGGCCAGGGCCACCGCCACTTCCGACAAGAACGGGAACGGCACGCACACCGCCATGTCGGCATTGCTCGGGCCGGCGATAAGCAGGCCTTCCAGCAGCTCGGCATTGGCCTTGTGGCTGCCGTGCATCTTCCAGTTGCCCACCACCAGTTTGCGTCGTGTAGTCATCGTCCAATCACCAGCTCAAAACGATCTTGCCCACGTGGCTGCTCGATTCCATCAGCGCATGTGCCTGCGCGGCCTGCGCGGCAGGAAAAGTGCTGTGGATCACCGGCCGCACACGGCCTGCCTCGATCAGCGGCCACACGGTGGCGCGCAGCTCCTTGGCCAGCACGGTCTTGTAGTCGACCGAGCGCGGGCGCAGCGTGGAGCCGACGATGGCGATGCGCTTGCGCAGCACCAGGCCAGCATCGATGGCGCTCTTGGTGCCGCCCTGCACCGCGATCAGCGCCAGGCGGCCGTCGGTGGCCAGGCACTCGATCTCGCGGCCGATGTAGTCGCCGGCCACCATGTCGAGCACCACGTCCGCGCCCTTGCCGCCGGTGATG
>NZ_CAXFDV010000658.1:0-24148 GCF_964001545.1 uncultured Aquincola sp. | reverse complement strand
AGCACCTGGCCGGCATGAAGGACAGCAAGGTCATCGTGGCCATCAACAAGGACCCCGAGGCGCCGATCTTCAGCGTGGCCGACTATGGCCTGGAGGCCGACCTGTTCAATGCGGTGCCGGAGCTGGTGAAGAGCCTTTAAGTACTGGGGCCCGCGCAGGCTCTGCGCGGGCAACCCCTGCGGCCGGCAAAAAGGTCGGTCGCCAATTGCTGCAGCACAGGGAACCGTCGCGCAGCCTTCTCGAAACTTCGGTGACGCGCGAGCGCTTCACTCATAGCCCATCTGCAGGGCTTGAGCTTGCGCAGCCAGCGTTTCCAGCGCGGCGGAGCGGCGTTGCTCGAAAGCAAGTTTGTAGGCCATCAAGGCGGAAACGCTGACTCGCCGATCCCCGCCCACCTTGTGGAACGGAAGGACGCCCGAACTCAGCAGGTTCAAGACGTGTGGCAGCGGCAAATTCAGCACGTCGGCGGCGTCTGCCACCGATGCGCTGGCGTCAGCGGCTCGCTCTGAAAACGCTTCTGAAGTAGTCGACAGCATTTTGACCGTCCGCTCGAAGGAACAGCAGGAACTCCCTTGTGGCGTGCATTTGAAGCCACTCCATGAAGGCGGTGTCACGGCCAACCACGTTTCGCAGCCACTGGATGATCTCCCCGGCTTCGGAATCCCAATGGTGAACGTGGAGCTTCACGCCTCGCAGTCGATTGAATTCTTCGTGACTCCCAAGAGGCTCACCCCTATCCACGCGCCTTCGCTCGCGCAGCGTTGACCAGACCAAAAGGTCGGCTGCTTGCAAATGGATGGCGCCGGACTTGGGCTCTTGCCGAAGCTCGCCAAGACGGTACTTGTCCTTCAACGCCGGGATCGCCTTCGCCTCTTGGAATACTTTCGCCGCATTGCCCCATCCGTGGGCGCCTTGCTCGAACACATAGTTCACCGAGCCCGGCCCGTGATGCTTGAACGTCTCCTCGATGCCATAAAAAGCCTGGTTCGCGAGGAACGCGTACTGCTTCGACCAGGGGCTACCAGCAGCGATATCGTCGAAGGCAGTCTTCTCGACTGAAAACGCGAAGCCGCAGAGGGCGTGCCTTTCAATGATTCCGATCGCTTCGCCAAGGGCAGCCTGCCGAGCGGGCGTACTCAGGTGTCCATACACGCCTTTGCCGCGCTGCTGATTGAACTCACGCATGTGGAAATACTGCAGCTCATAGCGTCGCAGCATTTCCTGCCAGTCGTCTTCGAAGGCGGCAATCGATGCACCTTCGAAGACGTACCCGCCAAGACACAAGTTCCTGCTGTCGTCGTTGGTTCCGCTTTCGTCGAAGTAGGCTTCAGCAAGCATGAGCGCTCTGCATTGGTCACATGGAGTGCCGCACGCTAGCGACGCCGAGTAAGTAGGGCACTATCTGGCGTGCCGAACAAGCCTCGCCAACGTTCTTACCCGCGCCGGGCCTTCACGGCAGCGCTCAGCACCTCCAGGCACTCCAGCGAATCGTCCCAGCCCAGGCAGGCGTCGGTGATGCTCTGGCCGTAGGCCAGTTGGGCGGGGTCGTCCTTGCCGGCGTTGAACTTCTGCGCGCCGGCCTTCAGGTGGCTTTCCACCATCACGCCGAAGATGCAGCGGCCGCCGTCGCGCAGTTGCTGCGCCACGTCGCGGGCCACATCCAGCTGGCGCTCGTGCTGCTTGCTGCTGTTGGCATGGCTGCAGTCCACCATCAGCGCGCAGTCCAGCTGGGCGGCCTCCAGCTGGCGGCAGGCGTCGGCCACGTGCTCGGCGCTGTAGTTGGGTGTCTTGCCGCCGCGCAGGATCACGTGGCAATCGGCATTGCCCGAGGTCTCGACGATGGCCACCTGGCCGTTCTTGTGCACCGACAGGAAGTGGTGCGGCCGTGAGGCCGACTGGATCGCGTCCATCGCGATCTTGATGTTGCCGTCGGTACCGTTCTTGAAGCCGATCGGCGCCGACAGGCCCGAAGCCAGCTCACGGTGCACCTGGCTTTCGGTGGTGCGCGCGCCGATGGCGCCCCAGGCGATCAGGTCGCCGATGTACTGCGGCGAGATCACGTCCAGGAACTCGCTGCCCGCCGGTATGCCCAGGCGGTTGATGTCCAGCAGCAGCTGGCGCGCGATGCGCAGGCCTTCGTCGATGCGGAAGGTCTCGTCCAGGTAGGGGTCGTTGATCAGGCCCTTCCAGCCGACGGTGGTGCGCGGCTTTTCGAAGTACACCCGCATCACGATTTCCAGCGTGTCGGCGTACTTCTCGCGCTGGGCCTTGAGCTTGCGGGCGTATTCCAGCGCTGCCGCCGGGTCGTGGATGGAGCAGGGGCCCATGATCACCAGCAGCCGGTCGTCCTGCTTGTGCAGGATGCGGCGGATGGACTGGCGCGTGTCCGACACCAGCCTTTCCATCGCGGTGCCGCGGATGGGGAAGAAGCGGATCAGGTGTTCGGGGGGCGGCAGCGGCACGATGTCCTTGATGCGTTCGTCGTCGGTCTGGCTGGTACGGTCCGGCGGCGCTTGCCAGCCTTCGCTGGCGGGGGTGCTGGTGCTGTTCATGGCGGTGGGCTGTGGCGTTGGCAGGTGGTGCAGGGGCGAAAAAAAACCGCCGGGGGGTGCCCGGCGGTTTTTGGATTCGGTTTGCTCGTTTCTTTTCAGCTACGCGCTTGCCTCTCCAACCGCTGGGCGGTGCGAGAACCAAAAGTAGCCAAAAAAGAAAGTGGCGAATTTCATGACCTGGCGAATGTAGCCGTGCGCCCGGCGGGCCGTCAAGCCGTGCCGCCGACGGTCAGGCCGTCGATGCGCAGCGTCGGCTGGCCCACGCCCACCGGCACGCTCTGGCCCTCTTTGCCGCAGGTGCCCACGCCGGAATCGAGCTGCATGTCGTTGCCGATCATGCTCACGCGGGTGAGCGCATCGGGGCCGTTGCCGATCAGTGTGGCGCCCTTGACCGGGTACTGGATCTTGCCGTTTTCCACCCAGAAGGCCTCGCTGGCCGAGAACACGAACTTGCCGCTGGTGATGTCGACCTGGCCGCCGCCGAAGTTGGTGGCATATAGGCCGCGCTTCATGCTGGCGACGATCTCTTCCTTGGTCTTGTCGCCGCCCAGCATGTAGGTGTTGGTCATGCGCGGCATCGGCACATGGGCGTAGCTTTCGCGGCGGCCGTTGCCGGTGGGGGCCACGCCGGTCAGCCGGGCGTTCATTGAATCCTGGATGTAGCCGCGCAGGATGCCGTCCTCGATCAGCACGGTGCGCTGGGTGGCGTTGCCTTCGTCGTCCACGTTCAGGCTGCCGCGGCGGTCGGGCAGGGTGCCGTCGTCCAGCACCGTCACGCCCTTGGCGGCCACGCGCTTGCCGATGCGGCCGCTGAAGGCACTGCTGCCCTTGCGGTTGAAGTCGCCTTCCAGCCCGTGGCCGATGGCTTCGTGCAGCAGGATGCCGGGCCAGCCGGGGCCCAGCACCACGGTCATCTCGCCGGCCGGCGCGGGGCGCGATTCAAGGTTGGTGAGCGCCGCGTTGACGGCCTGGTCGACGTACTGCTCGATCTGCGCGTCCTGGAACCAGCCGAGGCCGAAACGGCCACCGCCGCCGCCCGAGCCCACTTCACGCCGCACCACGCCGCCGATGGTCTGCTCGGCGATCACGGTCACCGACAGCCGCACCAGCGGCCGCACGTCGGCGGCGCGGGTGCCGTCGGCGCGCGCCACCATCACCACGTCGTACTCGGCGGCCAGGCCGGCCATCACCTGCACGATGCGCGGGTCCTTGCTGCGCGCCAGCTTCTCGGTTTTTTCCAGCAGCGCCACCTTCTGCGCGCTGTCCAGCGTGCCGATGGGGTCGGTGGGGCCGTACAACGTGCGGCTGCCCACCACCTTGCCCTTGCCCGGCACTTTCACGCGCACGCTTTGCCCGGCAGCGGCGATGGTGCGCACGGTGCGCGCCGCGTCCAGCAACGAGGCTTCGGAGATGTCGTCGGAATAGGCAAAGGCCGTTTTTTCGCCGGCCACCGCGCGCACGCCCACGCCCTGGTCGATGCTGAAGCTGCCGCTCTTGACGATGCCTTCTTCCAGGCTCCAGCCTTCGTGGCGGGTGGTCTGGAAGTACAGGTCCGCGTCGTCGATGCGGTGCGCGCTGATCGTGCGCAGGGCCTTGGTCAGCGCTGCATCGGTGAGCCCGAAGGGTTCGAGCAACAGGCCTTGCGCAAGCGCGAGGCGTTCAAGGGTGGGTTCGCGCGAAATCATGCGAACGAGTATAGGAGTCGGCCCCCTCTGTGAAAGGGGTGGGGTCAGGCACGCAGCGACAGCGCCCGCTGGTACAGCGCATTGCGCGGCGCGCCGGTGATGCCGGCGGCCAGCGCCACCGCCTGCTTCAGCGGCAGCACGGCCAGCAGCAGGCCCAGCACCCGCTCAGTTTCGGGCGGCAGCGCGTCGTCGCCCTCGGCCGCTTCAGCAGCGGCGGGCGCATGCACCACCAGCACGAACTCGCCGCGCAGGCGGTTGGCATCGGCGGCCAGCCAGGCGGGCAGCTCGGCCGCGGGCATCGTGGCCACGGTCTCGAACTGCTTGGTCAGCTCGCGGCCCACGGTCACGCGGCGCTCGGGCGCAGCCTCGGCCAGCTCGCGCAGCAGGCCCTCGATGCGGTGCGGCGCCTCGAACAGCACCTGCGTCAGCGGCTGCGCCAGCACGGCCTGCAGCGCGCTGCGGCGCTCACCGGCCTTGGTGGGCAGGAAGCCGGCAAACGCAAAGCCGCGGCTGTCGGCATCGCCGGCCACGCTCAACGCCGCCAGCGCGCTGCTGGCGCCGGGCAGCGGCATGGTGCGCAGGCCCGCCGCCTGCACCGCGGCCACCAGCCGCGCGCCGGGGTCGGAGACCGCGGGCGTGCCGGCATCGCTGACGTAGGCGATGCGCTCGCCCTTGGACAGACGGTCGACGATGGCCGCGGCGCCTTCGAACTCGTTGTGCTCGTGCAGCGCCAGCAGCGGCTTGTGCAGGCCCAGGTGGCGCAGCAGGCCGGCGGTCACGCGGGTGTCTTCGCAGGCCACCGCATCGACCAGCGCCAGCACGTGCACGGCGCGCAGCGTGATGTCGGCCAGATTGCCGATGGGCGTGGCCACCACGTAGAGCGTGCCGGGCGGATACTGCTGGGCACCGGCCGCCTCGGCGGCGGCCTGCACGATCGTCAAGGCACTGGACATGGCTGATTCAAGGCGGTGGGGCAGTACAAGGTCGCGCAGTACAGGATCGGAAGGCAGCACGACGGCCACCGGCACCGCCGGCGAAGACCGTGCGCTGGCGCACTTGCGGCGCCACGGCCTGACGCTGGTGGAGCGCAATTATCGGGTGGCCCGCGGCCCCAGCCGCCGCGCCGGCGAGGTGGACCTGATCATGCGCGACACCGATGGCACCCTGGTCTTCGTGGAAGTGCGCTCACGCGCGGCTGCCAGCCATGGCGGCGCGGCCGGCAGCGTCACCGGCCTGAAGCAGCGGCGCGTGATCTATGCGGCCCAGCACTACCTGATGCGCCTGCCCGCGCTGCCGCCCTGCCGCTTCGATGTCGTCAGCATCGAAGGCGACACGCTGCAATGGCTGGTGGCGGCCTTCGACGCCGGTTGATCTGACGCAGCCAGCAGCCCCAGCCGTTGCCCCAATTGCCGCAGCGCCAACCGCGCCTGCAGCTGGCGGGTGCGGCCATCGCGCTGGCCGGCCGCCAGTCGGCGCGCCAGCACCTGGCGGGCTTCCGCCAGCCGCCCAATGCGCATCAGCGCCTTGCACAGGTCGCGCGCGTCCACGCCTTTGAACAGGGCGTCGGGCAAGGCGTCGATGAAGTCGCTCAGCGCCAATGTGTCCATCACCCGCGGCAGGTTGAACAGGCCATGGAAGCCGAAGGTAGGACCGTCGGGCGCCACACGTTCATAGGCAAAGCGCGCCGCCAGCGCGGGCGGTGCGAAGCGGATGCCGTGTGCCTGCTCCAGCAGCGGCCGGTGCTGCTGCGCGATGCAGGCGTCTTCCGGGTGGGTGGGCGTGATGCGCGGGTCCTGCAAAGCCTGCAGCAGCCGGCGCGAGCGCAACGAAAAGCCGCCGTTGCCCACGTTGCGGCCTTCAGGCTCATCGCGGAACAGCGCGCCGATGTAGTCGCAGGCCAGGAACTCGGGCGACCACTGCGCTGCGTCCAGCAGGTAGCCGTCCCACTGCACCACCAGCAGGTGCGAGGTATGGATGTGCGGCAGCAGGCCGCGCAGCATGAAGTGCGAGTAGGCGGATACCGAGTCGATCTGCACCGGCAGTGCCTGCACGCCGTCAGGCAAGGGCCCGGCGGCGGTTGCCGCATCGGTGAACAACAGCGTGCGGGCAAAGCGCACCTGGGCACGGCAATGCTGCATCGCCTGCAAGGCCAGCTTAGGGGTGCGGTTGTCCACGCCAACCAGCGTGACGTCGGGCAGGTGGAGCAGGGGCGTGTGCATGCAGGCAGCGGGTGGCGTGAGGTCGCCCGCGAGTGCATGCTTTGCCGGTGAATCTGATATTTCCTATCACATGCATCACATTGAAATTGTGTTGCTGGACGTGGCTGGTTCGCGATCGAACCGACTTGGTGCACCTGCTGTCTTATGATCCGCCGCCATGCTTGAACAGCGCATCCAGCAGCAGTTTTTCGAGAGTGCCGACCTGCAGGTGCAGGCGGCCGACACCCTTGCGCGCCCGCTGGCCGATGCGGTGCATGCCGTGCTCGGCTGCATCACCGCCGGTGGCAAGTTGATGGTGTGCGGCAGTGGCGCTTCGGTGGCCGACGCCCAGCACCTGGCCGCCCAGTTCGTGGGCCGCTTCGAGCGGGAGCGGCCCGGCCTGGCCGCATTGGCCCTGGGCACCGACAGCGTGCTCACGCAGGCGCTGGCGCGTGAATCGGGCGTGCAGGACGCGCTGGCCAAACAGGTGCAGGCCCTTGGCTTGCCCGGGGATGTGCTGCTGGTGCTGGCGCCCGCGGGGGATGACGAAGCCGTCATCGCCGCAGTGCAGTCGGCGCATGGCAAGGAAATGACGGTCATCGCCTTCACCGGCCGCCAGGCCCCCGGGCTGGCGGCCGAGTTGATCGAGACCGATGTCCACGTGGCCGTGCCGCACGACCGTGCGGCGCGAATCCGTGAGGTTCATGTGCTGGCCTTGCACTGCCTGTGCGATGCCGTGGACGTGCAGCTCATGGGCGAACAGGAACCCAACGCATGAAGTCTTCGAAGTACCGCCTCGGCCGCTCGGCCGCCCTGCTGGTGTCCGCCCTCGGTGCCAGCGTGCTGCTCAGCGCCTGCGCGCCGCTGCTGCTGGGCGGCGCAGCCGTCGGCAGCGCCCTGGTCGTCACCGATCGCCGGTCCCCCGGCACCCAGCTGGACGACCAGGGCATCGAGCTCAAGGCCGTCAACCGCATCTCGCCGATCGCCGGCGACCGCGGCCACGTGAGTGCCACCAGCTACAACAAGGTGGTGCTGCTGAGCGGCGAGGTGCCCGACGAGGCCATGCGCGCCCGCGTGGAGCAACAGGTGCGCAGCATCGAAGGCGTGCGCTCGGTGGTCAATGAACTGGCCATCCTGGCGCCCAGCTCGCTCACCGCCCGCTCCAACGACTCGCTGCTGACCAGCAAGGTCAAGGCCACGCTGGTGGACGCCAAGGACATCCAGGCCAGCGCCATCAAGGTGGTGACCGAGCGCGGCACCGTCTACCTGATGGGCGTGGTCACCGAACGCGAAGCCGTGCGCGCCAGCGACCTGGCCCGCAGCGTGAGCGGCGTGCAGAAGGTGGTGCGCGTGTTCGAGGTGATCACCGAGGCCGAGCTGGCCAACACCAAGCCGGCGCCTGTGGTCGAGAAGTGATCGCGGCGCGGTGGGCGGGTGCCCGCCGCGTCACAGCATGCGGTCGATCAGCTTGACGGCCACGCCGGTGCCGGGCACCACGGCGTTGGCCACTTCGGAGCTCACCTCGATCAGCATGTCGCGGGTCATCACCCGTTGCAGCTTGTCCTTGAACCACTGACCGTTGGAGACGCCGTCGCCGGTGAGGCCGTCGATCTCCACCACGCCCGTCTTGCCGTTGGCCGTCCACACGTATTCAAAGGCGAACACCGGGCGCCAGTACAGGTACAGCTTGTCGATCAGCAGCTGGTCGTGGCCGATCTCGTGCGCGGTGATGGCCTCGCCCGTCAGCCGCGAGGTGGCGATCTGGATCACCGAGGCCACGGACACCAGCGACTCCACAGCATTGCTGGCGGTCATCGCCTCCACGTCCTGTGCCTTGTAGTTGCGCACATAGGCTTCCAGCGTGGCGGCGCGGATCTCGCGCTTGAGTCCGTCGAGGTGGGTCGCGAAGTCGATCTTGCGATGGCAGGTTTCCAGCGCCGGCACCACGATCTGCCGTTTGCTGCCCCGGGCGGCCACCTCGGTGGTGAAGCTGCCGATCTGCACCCGTTGCGCATGGGCGTTGTCGACGGCCATCGTGTATTCCACCTGGCAGGTGTAGTCCACCGCCCGCTGGGCGCTGACCAGCCAGAAGGGCTCGTAGCGCAGCTCCGACTTGGACAGCGACACCGTCTCCGGCTTGGGCCCACCCGCGATCAGCGATTGCATGCGCGCCACCGTGCCGAAGGCGCCGAGCTTGCGCTTTTCGGCCTGCTCGCGCGCCGCGCGCTCCGAGTACACCTCATCGAAGACGAAGATGCGTCGCGCTGCTTCGTCGAACTTGATCTCGATGGACACGCCGTCCCTCCGTCCGCTCATTCGTGTGTGCGGCGAGTTTAGGGGGCCCGGCTTCAAATGATCGTCAGGTGCTCCGTGCCCGAGGCCAGGTCGGCGCCGCGCAGCCGGCGGCTGTTGAGCTTGATCTGCAGCCGCAGGTCGTTCACCGAATCGGCGTTGCGCAAAGCGTCTTCGTAGGTCACGGCGTGGGCCTCGAACAGGTCGAACAAGGCCTGGTCGAAGGTCTGCATGCCCAGTTCGCGGCTGCGCTTCATCAGCTCCTTGAGCTCGCCCACCTCGCCCTTGAAGATCATGTCGGACACCAGCGGCGTGTTCAGCAGGATCTCCACCGCGGCCACGCGGCCTTTGCCCTCTTCGCGTGGCAGCAGCCGCTGCGACACCAGCGCCTTGAGGTTGAGCGACAGGTCCATCAGCAGCTGCTGGCGGCGCTCTTCGGGGAAGAAGTTGATCACCCGGTCCAGCGCCTGGTTGGCGCTGTTGGCATGCAGCGTGGCCATGCACAGGTGGCCGGTCTCGGCGAAGGCCACCGCATGCTCCATCGTCTCGCGGTCGCGGATCTCGCCCATCAGGATCACGTCGGGCGCCTGGCGCAGCGTGTTCTTCAGCGCGATGTCCCAGCCGTCGGTGTCCAGTCCCACTTCGCGCTGGGTGACGATGCAGTTCTTGTGCGGGTGCACGAACTCCACCGGGTCTTCGATGGTGATGATGTGCCCGTACGAGTTTTCGTTGCGGTAGTCCACCATCGCCGCCAGCGAGGTGCTCTTGCCCGAGCCGGTGGCGCCGACGAAGATGACCAGACCGCGCTTGGTCATCGCCACTTCCTTCATCACCGGCGGCAGGTTCAGCCCGTCGATGGTGGGCAGCGTGGCCGGAATCGTCCGCAGCACCAGGCCCACCTGGCCCTGCTGCACGAAGGCATTGCAGCGGAAGCGCCCCACGCCCTGCGGCGAGATGGCGAAGTTGCATTCCTTGGTGCGCTCGAATTCGGCGGCCTGCTTGTCGTTCATCAGCGCGCGCGCCAGCGCCAGCGTGTGCTGGGCGGTCAGCGGCTGCGGCGACACCTTGGTGATCTTGCCGTCCACCTTGATGGCCGGCGGAAAGTCCGCGGTCAGGAAGAGGTCGGAACCGCCGCGGGCGATCATCAACCGCAGCAGATCGCTGACGAACTTGGAGGCCTGGTCTCTTTCCATGGTGCGGGTCCGGCGTGGGGTTCGTTCAGGGGGAGGGTTTCAGGCGGACAGCAGCGCGCCCAGCCGGGCGCCCAGCTGCCGCACCCGCAGCGACAGGCGGCGCGACAGCGCGGCCATCAAGGCCAGCGCCAGACGCGGATCTTCCTGCATCAGCCGGTGAAAGGGGTCGGCCTGCAGCACCGCGATGCGGCTGGCCGTGGTCGTGGTGACGTGCGAAAAACGCGAGCCGGCGTCCAGCAGCGACATCTCGCCCAGCATGTCGCCGGCGCGCGCTTCTGACAGGCGCACCGCCGGGCTGCCGGCGATGCTGCGCTCGACCACCAGGCTGCCTTCCAGCACCACCAGCAGGTAGTCGCCCAGCTCGTCCTGCTCGATCAGGCGGCGGCCGGCGGGCACTTCCACCACCTGTGCCCAGGCGGCCAGGCGCTGCAGCTCTGGTTCGGCCAGCGGCAGCACCTGCGGCTCACGCTGCCAGGCCTGCACGAAGAGGGCGATGCCTTCGGCCTCGGGCAGCGCGCGGGCACCGATGGCCAGCGCACGCTCGGGCCAGCGCACGCGCATCGGGGTGGGCGTGTCGTCGGCGTCGGCCGGCATGTCGGCCGAAATGTGGGGCGCGGATGGCGAGGACGGCGGGGAAGTCACGAGGTGGCGGCTTTCAGCCCGGGAAGTTCTCGGGCGTCTTGGCCTTGCTGCGCGCTTCGGCCGGGGTGATGACGTTGCGGCGCACCAGGTCGGCCAGGTTCTGGTCCAGCGTCTGCATGCCCAGGCCCTGGCCGGTCTGGATGGCGGAGTACATCTGGGCGATCTTGTTCTCGCGGATCAGGTTCTTGATGGCCGAGTTGGCGATCATGATCTCGTGCGCCGCCACGCGGCCGCTGCCGTCGCGGGTCTTGCACAGCGTCTGCGAAATCACCGCCACCAGCGATTCGGACAGCATCGCGCGCACCATGTCCTTCTCGGCCGCGGGGAACACGTCCACCACCCGGTCGATGGTCTTGGCGGCACTGCTGGTGTGCAGGGTGCCGAACACCAGGTGGCCGGTCTCGGCCGCGGTGAGCGCCAGGCGGATGGTTTCCAGGTCGCGCATTTCGCCCACCAGGATGGCGTCCGGGTCTTCACGCAGGGCCGAGCGCAGCGCGTTCGAAAAGCTCAGCGTATGCGGCCCCACCTCGCGCTGGTTGACCAGGCACTTCTTGCTCTCGTGCACGAATTCGATCGGGTCTTCCACCGTGAGCACGTGGCCGTACTCGTTTTCGTTCAGGTGGTTGACCATGGCCGCCAGCGTGGTGCTTTTGCCCGAGCCGGTGGGGCCGGTGACCAGCACCAGGCCACGCGGGCGCAGCGCCAGGTCGGCAAACACCTTGGGCGCCTGCAGCTGCTCCAGCGTCAATATCTTGCTGGGAATGGTGCGGAACACGGCGCCGGCGCCGCGGTTCTGGTTGTAGGCATTGACCCGGAAACGCGCCAGGCCCTGGATCTCGAACGAGAAGTCGCACTCCAGCGTGTCCTCGTAGAGCTTGCGCTGGGCGTCGTTCATGATGTCGTACACCATGTCGTGCACGGTCTTGTGGTCCAGCGCCTCCACGTTGATGCGCCGCACGTCGCCGTGCACGCGGATCATGGGCGGCAGGCCGGCCGACAGGTGCAGGTCAGAGGCCTTGTTCTTGACCGAAAACGCCAGCAGCTGGGTGATGTCCATCGAAACGGGCCGCCCGGGTGGGCGGCTGGGTTAGGCTCGGAGCTGATTATGGTGAGCATCCCGACCCGGTTGGAACAAACGCGCGCGCGCATCGCCGCCGCCTGCCAGACCGCACAACGCCCGGCGGGCAGCGTGCAGCTGCTGGCCGTCAGCAAGACCTTCGGCGCCGACGCGGTGCAGCAGGCCTTCGACGCCGGCCAGCGCGCCTTCGGCGAGAACTACATCCAGGAAGCCCTGGCCAAGATAGACGCCTTGTCCGCGCTGCGCACGCAGCTTCAATGGCACCTTATCGGCCCGATTCAGAGCAACAAAAGCCGGCCGGTGGCAGAAAACTTCGATTGGGTGCACTCGGTCGACCGGCTGAAGATCGCGCAGCGCTTGTCGGACCAGCGGCCGCCCGGCCTGCCGCCGCTGCAGGTGTGCCTGCAGGTCAACATCAGCGGCGAAGCCAGCAAAAGCGGCCTGCAGCCCGCCGAAGTGCTGGAAGTGGCGCGACAGGTGGCGGCCTTGCCGCGGCTGGTGCTGCGCGGCCTGATGGCCATCCCCGAGCCGGCGGCCGACGAAGCCGCCCAGCGGGCGCCGCACCGGGCGCTGCGTGAGCTGCTGGAGAAGCTGCGCGCCGAGCTGGGTGAGCAGGCGCCGCAGCTGGACACGCTGTCGATGGGCATGAGCGCCGACCTGGAGGCCGCCATCGCCGAAGGCGCCACCATCGTGCGCGTGGGCACCGCGATCTTCGGCAGCCGCTGAAGCAGCCTGGGCCCGGCGCGACAAAGCGCTACCCTTGGCCGATGTCCGACAAGCTCATCTTTTTCCTGCAGCGCATCACCCGCAAGACCTGGTGGCGCTGTTCGCTGTTCGCCGGCTTTGCGGTGCTGGCCGTCGCGCTGGCGTCGGTGCTCGGCCCCTACATCGGCCGCGACGTGGCGCTGAAGCTGGGTTCGGACTCCATCGACAGCCTGCTCAACATCCTGGCCTCCAGCATGCTGACGGTGGCGATCTTCTCGGCCAGCACCATGGTGGCTTCGTTCTCGGCGGTGTCAAACAGCGCCACGCCGCGGGCGGCGCAGCTGCTGATCGAAGACACCACCATCCAGAACACGCTGGCGGTGTTCATCGGTGCCTTCGTCTACAGCGTGATCGCGCTGGTCGGCCTTCATGCGCACATCTATGGCGATGGCGGGCGGCTGGTGCTGTTCGGCTTCACGCTCGTGGTGCTGGTCACGGTGGTGATCGTGTTCCTGCGCTGGATCGACTACCTGTCGGTGCTGGGTCGGCTGGGCGAAACCATCCGCCGCGTCGAGTCGGCCACCCGCAAGGCCATGGACGAGCGCCTGGCCAGGCCCTTCCTGGGCGGTCATGCGCAGCAGGAGGGCGAGCGCGGCAGCCACGAGATCGTGTCGCCGGACACCGGCTTCGTCATGCATGTGTCGACCGACCTGCTGCAGGCCCGCGCCGAGGCGCTGGATGCGCAGCTGCATGTGCATGTGCTGCCGGGTGATTTCATCGGCCCCGGCACGGTGATCGCCAGCTGCACCCGGCCCATGGACGATGCGGCCCGGCAAAAGATCCGCGATGCGTTTTCCATCGGCCCGGCCCGCACCTTCGACCACGACCCGCGCTTCGGGCTGGTGGTGCTGGGTGAAGTGGCGGCGCGGTCGCTGTCACCGGCCGTCAACGATCCCGGCACGGCCTTCGACGTGATGGCCACCGCGGTGCGGGTGCTGTCCCATTGGTCGGTGCAACGCCAGCGCCACGACCTGGCCGAGCCGGTGCAGTTCGACCGGGTCTGGGCACCCGCCGTGCGTGAAGCCGGCATGGTGGAAGACGTCTTCGCGCCCATCGCGCGTTATGGCGCCTCGGCCGTCGAGGTAGGGGAGACCTTGCAGCGGGCGCTGCAGTCGCTGTGCGGCACCACCGGAGCGGTGCCGACGGCGGCCCGGGCGATGTCGGCCTACGCCATCGTCCGGGCGGAGCATGCGGGCCTGCCGGAAGTGGATCTCCAGCGCCTGAGGCAGCTCGCGGCGTCTTAGCGCTTGCCCCAGCGGTGCTGGATCTCGCCCACCACCCCGCGGCGGAAAGCCAGCACGCAGACGATGAAGATGAGGCCGGTGACCAGGCTCACCGCCTCGCCCAGGCCGTTGAACCAGGCCACGCCGGTCAGGTCGGCCAGGGCCTTGCCCACGTCGCCGATCTTGTTCTCCAGCGCGATGATCACCAGTGCGCCGACGATGGGCCCCAGCAGCGTGCCCATGCCGCCTACCAGCGTCATCAGGATCACCGCGCCCGAGGTGGTCCACACCGCGTCGGTCAGCGTGGCAAAGCCCAGCACCAGCGTCTTGGTGGCACCGGCCAGGCCGGCCAGGGCCGCCGACAGCACGAAGGCCACCAGCTTGAAGCGGTCGACGTCGTAGCCCAGCGAGGTGGCACGGGCCTCGTTCTCGCGGATCGAGGTGAGCACCTGACCGAAGGGCGAATGCACCGTGCGGTAGATCAGCCAGAAGCCGAACAGGAAGATCACCAGCACCAGGTAGTACAGCGTCAGGTCGTTGCCCAGGTCCAGGCCCAGCAGCGTGCCGCGCGGCACCGATTGCAGCCCGTCTTCCCCGCCGGTGAACGGCGCCTGCAGGAAGAAGAAGAACAGCATCTGCGACAGCGCCAGCGTGATCATCGAAAAATAGATGCCGCTGCGCCGGATGGCCAGCCAGCCGAAGGCCAGCCCGGCCAGCGCCGCCATCAGCACGCCGAAGCCCAGGCCCGCCAGCGGGGGCAGGCCCCACACCTTGAGCGCATGGCCGGCGCCATAGGCCGCCGCACCCAGAAAGGCCGCATGCCCGAAGCTCAGCAGCCCGGTGAAGCCGATCAGCAGGTTGAAGGCGCAGGCGAAGAGGGCATAACACATCACCTTCATCACGAAGATGGGGTACGCGCCCAGCAGCGGCAGCGCCGCCACCGCCGCGAACAGCAGCGCATAGCCCAGCAGCGGCGAGCGCGGAGAGGTCACAGGGGCTGTGCTCACGTCATTTTTCCTTGCCGAACAGGCCCGCCGGGCGGATGAGCAGCACCACGGCCATGATGAGGAACACCACGGTGGACGAAGCCTCGGGATAAAACACCTTGGTCAGGCCCTCGATCACCCCCAGCCCCAGCCCGGTGAGGATGGAGCCGAGGATGGAGCCCATGCCGCCGATGACCACCACCGCGAACACCACGATGATGAGGTTGCTGCCCATCAGCGCATTGACCTGCAGGATGGGCGCGGCCAGCACGCCGGCAAAGGCCGCGAGCGCCACGCCACCGGCGTAGGTGAGGGTGATCATGCGCGGCACGTTGATGCCGAAGGCCTGCACCAGCTTCGGGTTCTCGGTGCCGGCGCGCAGCGTGGCGCCGATGGAGGTCTTCTCGATCAGTGCCCACACCGCCAGGCACACCACGATGGACGCCACCACCACCCAGGCCCGGTAGTTGGGCAGCACCATGAAGCCCAGGTTGGTGGCGCCCTGCAGCGCATCGGGCACCGGATAAGGATTGCCCGAGACGCCGTAGAACGAGCGGAACAAACCTTCGGTGACCAGCGTGATGCCGAAGGTGAGCAGCAGGCCGTACAGGTGGTCGAGCTTGTACAACCACTGCAGCAGCAGCCGCTCGATCAAGATGCCCAGCACGCCCACCACCAGCGGCGCGGCCAGCAGCATCAGCCAGTAGTTCAGACCCAGGTACTCCAGCCCCATCCAGGCCAGGAAGGCCCCCATCATGTACAGCGCCCCGTGGGCGAAGTTGATGATGTTGAGCATGCCGAAGATGACCGCCAGGCCCAGCGACAGCATCGCGTAGAACGAGCCGTTGACCAGGCCCAGCAGCAGCTGGCCGAGCAGCGCCGGCAGCGGAATGTCAAACAGGTTGGACATGAAAGGTCCTATCTACCGGCGGGAGGCAACCCGGCCGCCGCCGGGCCGCCCCAAGGCGGCCGGCTCCCCCTCGGGGAGGCGACGTCGCAGGCGTCTTGGGGGCCAACATTCACTTCTTCACCAAGGGGCACTTGCTCTCGGCCAGCTTGGTATAGGCCTCGGCGGCGGGGATCTTCTGCACCACGTTGTAGTAGTCCCAGGGCTCGGTGGAGTCCTTCTGCGCCTTCACCTGCATCAGGTACATGTCGTAGCGCATGCGGCCGTCGGGGCCGATCTCGCCGTTCTTGGCAAAGAAGTCGTTGATCTTGGTGGCCTTCATCTGCGCCATCACCTTGTCGGCGTCGTCGGTCTTGGTGGCCTCCACCGCCTTCAGGTAGTGCATCGTGGCCGAGTAGTCGGCCGCCTGCAGCATGGACGGCATGCGCTTCATCTTCTCGAAGAAGCGCTTGGCCCAGGCGCGCGATTCGGCGTTCTGGTTCCAGTACCAGCCGTCGGTCAGGTACATGCCTTCGGTGGCCTTCAGGCCCAGCGAGTGCACGTCGTTGATGAACATCAGCAGGCCGGCCAGCTTCATCGTCTTGGTGATGCCGAACTCGTTGGCCGCCTTGATCGAGTTGACCGTGTCGCCCCCCGCATTGGCCAGGCCCAGGATCTGCGCCTTGCTGCCTTGCGCCTGCAGCAGGAAGGAGCTGAAGTCGCTGGCGCCCAGCGGTGCCCGCACGCTGCCCACCACCGTGCCGCCGGCCTTGGTCACCACCGCGGTGGTGTCGGCCTGCAGCGAATGACCGAAGGCGTAGTCCGCGGTCAGGAAGTACCAGCTCTTGCCGCCGGCCTTGACCACCGCATTGCCGGTGCCGTTGGCCAGGGCCACGGTGTCGTAGGCGTAGTGCACGGTGTAGGGCGTGCAGTCTTCGTTGGTCAGGCGGGCGGTGGCCGCGCCGATGGAGATGAAGGGCTTCTTCTTCTCGGCCGCGATCTTGGCCATCGCCAGGTTGGTGGACGAATTGGTGCCGCCGATCAGCATGTCCAGGCCCTGGGTGTCGATCCATTCGCGGGCCTTGCTGGCAGCCACGTCGGCCTTGTTCTGGTGGTCGGCGTACAGCACCTCCACCTTCTTGCCGGCCACGCTGCCCTTCAGGTCGGCGATCGCCATTTTGATGGCCTCCACGCCGCCAGCGCCGTCGATGTCGGCGTACACGCTGGACATGTCGGTGATGATGCCGATCTTGATCACGTCGCCGGAGATCTGCGCGTGGGCGGCGCCGGACAGGCCGCAGGCAGCGGCGGCGGCGATCGCGATGCGTCGGAAGTCGAAAGTCATGCTCGTCTCCAGGAAGGGATGGGTGGGTGAGGGGTGGGAACGGCGATCACACGCTCAACAGCTCGTCGAGCACGGCCTGTTTCTCGGCCAGTTGCGAGGCGGGGAAGGACTCGACCACCTGGCCATGCTCGATCACGTGGAAGTGATCGGCCAGCGGGGCGGCGAAGCGGAAGTTCTGCTCCACCATCACGATGGTGAAGCCCTGGGCCTTGAGCGTGGTGATCATGCGGGCCAGCGCCTGCACGATCACCGGCGCCAGGCCTTCGGAGATCTCGTCGAGCAGCAGGATGTCGGCACCGGTGCGCAGGATGCGGGCCACGGCCAGCATCTGCTGCTCGCCGCCCGACAGGCGCGTGCCGGGGCTGTGGCGGCGCTCCTGCAGGTTGGGGAACATGGCGTACAGCTCGGCTTCGGTCATCGCCTTGCCGCGGCCGGCCGTCAGCTTGGGCGGCAGGCGCAGGTTCTCTTCGGTGGTCAGCGCCGCGAAGATGCCGCGCTCTTCCGGGCAGTAGCCGATGCCCAGGTGGGCGATGCGGTGCGTGGGCAGGCCGATGGTCTCGGTGCCGTGCACCTTGATCGAGCCCTTGCGGTCACCGGTCAGGCCCATGATGGCCCGCAGCGTGGTGGTGCGCCCGGCGCCATTGCGGCCCAGCAGCGTCACCACCTGGCCGCTGTGCACCGTCAGGCTGATGCCATGCAGGATGTGGCTCTCGCCGTACCAGGCCTGCAGGTCCTTGATTTCGAGGGCGGCAGTAGACATCAGTGCGCACCCTGCAGCTCGGTGGCTTCGCTGCCCATGTAGGCCTCGAGCACCGCCGGGTGGCGCGAGACCTCGGCGTAGTTGCCCTCGGCCAGCACGGCGCCGCGGGCCAGCACCGTCAGGCGGTCGGCGATGGTCGAGACCACGCGCATGTTGTGCTCCACCATCAGCACCGTGCGGCCTTCGGCCACGCGCTTGATCAGCTGGGTCACGCGGTCCACGTCTTCGTGGCCCATGCCCTGGGTGGGTTCGTCCAGCAGCATCAGTTCAGGCTCCATGGCCATGGTGGTGGCGATCTCGAGTGCGCGCTTGCGGCCGTAGGGCAGGTCGGCGGCCTTGGCCTGCGCCATGTCGCGCAGGTCCACCAGTTCCAGCAGCGCCAACACCTTGGCGTCCAGCTCGCGCAGTGCGGTCAGGCCCTTCCAGAAATGGAACGAAGTGCCGGTGAAGCGCTGCAGCCCGATGCGCACGTTCTCCAGCACCGTCAGGTGCGGGAACACGGCCGAGATCTGGAACGAGCGGATCACCCCGCGGCGCGCGATCTGCGCCGGCTTCTCGCCGGTGATGTCCGCCCCGTTGAACAGGATGGTGCCGCGCGTGGGCGTGAGGAACTTGGTCAGCAGGTTGAAGCAGGTGGTCTTGCCCGCGCCGTTGGGGCCGATGAGCGCATGGATGTGGCCACGCCGCACCTGCAGGTTCACGCGGTCCACCGCGGTGAAGCCCTTGAACTCCTTGGTCAGGTCGCGCGTCTCGAGGATGTAGTCGCTCATGGAGTTGTCTAGACAGGCAGCAAAGTGGTGCTCTTGACTTCTTCGATCACCGCGTAGGTGCGTGTCTCACGCACGCCGGGCAGGGTCCAGATGCCGGAGCTGATCAGGTCGCGGTAGGCGGCCATGTCGGCCACCCGGGTCTTGAGCAGGTAGTCGAAGGCGCCGGCCACCAGGTGGCATTCCAGGATCTCGGGCCGCGCCATCACCTCGGCCTTGAAGGCTTCGAGCTGCCGCGGTGCGGTGCGGTCGAGCAGCACCTCCACGAAGATCAGCAGTCCGGCCCCCAGCAGCTGCGGGTTCAGCCGCGCCTCGTAGCCGAGGATGAAGCCGTCGCGCGTCAGCCGTTTGACACGCTCCAGCACCGCCGTGGGCGACAGCTGCACCACCTCGGCCAGCCGCAGGTTGGACATGCGGCCATCGGCCTGGAGTGCCCGCAGGATGTTGGTGTCGATCTTGTCGAGCGATCTGCTGGCGGAAAGATCCATCATGGTGCAGAACAGGTCCGATCGGCCATTTGCGGCGGATTTCCTTCGGCGCTGTGGGCCACAGCGCCGCGGATTCTGGTGCCAATGGACCGGGGCCGGTCCCCGCATCAACCCTCTGCGGGCAAACGCGAATGCCGCGATTTATCCAGGGTGCGGCGCACCGGGCGGTGGATCGTTTCGCGCCGGGCGGGCCGCCCGCGCCGGCCCGCTCAGCGGCCTTGCTGCGTGCGTGCCACGCGGCGCGCCATGGCGCCGCCGCCCAGCAGGGCAGCCGTCATCGCCAGAAACAGCGGGGCCAGGCCCAGCGCAGCGCCCAGCACACCGAAGACCAGCGGCATCGCCGTCTGGCTGGTGTTGATGAACATGGTGCGCAGGCCCACCGCCTCACCGGCGCGGCCTTCGGGGGCCGAGTGGTGCAGCAGCGTCAGCACCATCGGGTGCGGCGCGCCCAGGCTGGCGCCCAGCACGAACATGATGGCCATCAGGGTGCCCACCTCGTGGCTGAACGGGATGGCCGCATAACTGGCCGCGGCCAGCAGCATCGACACCGTGATCAGCTGCCACGGCGCCACCCGCGCCGCCACGAAGGGCATCGCCAGCCGCACCATGAAGCTGGCCGCTGCGAAGCTGCCCATCACGATGCCGATCTGCGAGGCGCTGAGGCCGATCTGCGTGCCGTACAGCGGCATGGCAAAGGTATAGATGTCCCAGGCCACCGTCAGCACCGCGATGGCGATGAAGAGGTGGCGCATCTGCGGGCTGCGCAGCAGGTCGAAGAGGCGCGGCTTGGCAGCGCTGCCGCCTTCGGGCAAGGCCACCGGCTTGCGACGCGTGTTGGGCAGGCCCACCAGCGCCAGCACGGCGGCCGGCATCACGGTGAACAGCGCCAGCACCAGGAAGCTGCTGCGGTGGCCCAGCTGGTCGATGGACACGCCGGTGAGCAGCGGCGCGATGAAGCTGGACGTGGAGAAACCCAGCGCCACGTAGCTGAAGTTGGCGGTGCGGTCTTCGGCGCTGCTGAGCTCGCCCACCGCGTGGTAGGCCGCCACGTTGATGAGCATGAACGAGACGCCGATGAGCACGCTGGCCACCGCCAGCCCGGGCAGCTGCGGCGCCAGGAAAGGCAGCAAGGTGCCCAGACCCACGCCGACCGAGCCCACCATCATCGGCCGCTGCACGCCCACGCCGTCGATCCAGCGGCCGGCGGGCACCGCCAGCAGCGCCGGCAGTAGCGCGAACGAGGCCATCAACAGCCCCACCGTCAGCGGCGAGGCCCCTTGCGAGATGGCGGTGAGCGAGACGGCGATGCGGCCGCCATTGAAGGCCACATGGTCCAGCACCATCAGGATGATCAGCAGCGGCAGCGGTCGCATCAGTCGGCCGACTCTACGTGCCGCAAGGCCGCCGCGAGGCTGAGGGGCCTTTCCAGCCTCAATCCAGTTTCAGGCCGATGCGCTCGATCACCGCGCCCCAGCGGCGCGACTCGGCGTCCAGCAGCTTGCGGAAGTCGGCCTGCGTGCCGCCCACCACGGTCAGGCCCTGGTTGTCCATCACGGTCTTGAGCTGCGGGTCGGCCAGCGCGGCGTTCACGTCGGCATTGATCTTCTGCACCACCGCGTCGGGCGTGCCGGCGGCCACGAAGAGGCCGTTCCAGGCCATCGACTCCACGCCCTTGACGCCGCCATCGGCCAGCGTGGGCAGGCCCTTCAGGCTGTCGGGCACCTGGGCGGCGCTGACGGCCAGCAGCCGCACCTTGCCGGCCTTGACGTGGTTGAGCAGCGCCGGCGCGGTGGTGAAGGTGGCGTCGGTGTCGCCCTGGGCCACGGCCAGCGCGGCCGGCGGCGAGCCGTTGTAGGGCACGTGGGTGCCGGTCAGGCCCGTCTGCGCCAGCAGCAGCTCCATCGTCAGGTGGCTGGAGCTGCCGATGCCCAGCGACGAGTAGTTCATCTTGCCGTTCTGCTGCTTCACCCAGGCCACGAACTCCTGCGTTGTCTTGACCGGCAGGTTGGCATTGACGGCCAGCACATTGGGCTGCGAGGTGGTCATCACCACCGGCACCAGGTCCTTGGCCGGGTCGTAGGGCATCTTGCGGTAGAGGTAGGGCGCAAAGGCGATGGGCCCGTTGAAGCCCAGCGCGAGGGTGTGCCCCTCGTCGCGCGCCTTGGCTGCCACGTCCACGCCCAGCATGCCGCCGGCGCCGGGCTTGTTGTCCACCATCACGGGCTGGCCCCAGCGGTCTTTCAGGCGTTCGCCCAGCAGGCGGGCGATGATGTCCAGCGAGCTGCCGGCCGGCGCCGGCACCACGATGTGCACCGGCCGCGTGGGCCAGTTCGGCTGCGCCCGGGCGGGCAGGGCGCCGGCCACCAGGGCGACGGTGGCAAGCAGGGTGGGCAGAACGGTACGGCGTTGCATGAGCAAATGAAAAACGGGCCTGGAAGGGCCCGCATCGTAGCTGTGCCACCCCTGCCGCTGTGCAGGGGTTGTCGTGGGTATCAGGGGTACAGGCCGCGCTCTTCGCGCGCGGTCAGGATGCGCTCGCAGGCCACCGCGAAGGTGGCGGTGCGCAGCGTGATCTTGTGCTTGTCGGCCGTGTCCCAGATCTTGCACAGCGCGTCCACCATGATCTTGTCCAGGCGCACGTTGATCTCGTCCTCGCTCCAGAAGAAGCTGGAAAAGTCCTGCACCCACTCGAAGTAGCTGACGGTCACGCCGCCGGCATTGCAGATCACGTCCGGCACCACCAGCACGCCGCGGTCGGCCAGGATGTCGTCGGCCTGCGGCACCGTGGGGCCGTTGGCGCCTTCCAGCACCAGCTTGGCGGTGATGCGCTGGGCGCGCTCGGCGGTGATCACGCCTTCGAGGGCGGCGGGCACCAGGATGTCGCAGCGCACGTCCCAGAACTCTTCGGCGTTCATGCGGTCGGCACCGGCAAAACCGGCCACGCCGCCGGTGTCCTTCACCGCGGCGGTCAGCGCCGCCACGTCCACGCCGTTGTCGTTGTAGATGGTGCCGCTGTGGTCCTGCACCGCCACGATCTTGGCGCCGGCCTGGGCGAACAGCTCCGCGGCCGAAGAACCCACGTTGCCGAAGCCTTGCACCGCCACGCGGGCGCCTTCCAGGTTCACGCCGATGCGGCGGGCCGCCTCGCGGCCGGTGACGAACACGCCGCGGCCGGTGCTCTTGACCCGGCCCAGCGAGCCGCCCAGGTGGATGGGCTTGCCGGTGACGACGCCGGTGGCGGTGCCGCCGACGTTCATCGAGTAGGTGTCCATCATCCAGGCCATGATCTGGCCGTTGGTGTTGACGTCCGGCGCGGGGATGTCCTGCTGCGGGCCGATGATGATGCCGATCTCGCTGGTGTAGCGGCGCGTCACGCGCTCGATCTCTTTGCGCGAGTACTGCTTGGGGTCGATGCGGATGCCGCCCTTGGCGCCGCCGTAGGGCAGGTTCACCGCCGCGGTCTTGACCGTCATCCAGGCCGACAGCGCCATCACCTCTTCCAGCGTCACGTCGGGGTGGTAGCGCACGCCGCCCTTGCCCGGGCCGCGCGACAGGTTGTGCTGCACGCGGTAGCCCTCGAAGTGGGCCACGGTGCCGTTGTCCAGCTCGATGGGGATGTCGACGATCAGCGTGCGCTTGGGGCGCTTGAGCGTTTCCAGCCACTTGGCGAGGTGGCCCAGGTACGGCGCCACGCGGTCGACCTGCGACAGGTAGGTGCCCCACGGGCTGTTGTCGGTGGGGTTCACAAAGGACAAGGCTGCTTGTGACATGGCTTCTCCGGTGGCGCCTGTTGCGGGCCACGATGTTGTCGTGGCGCCAATGTAGTCAGGCGCCGTGTGCGCCGCGAGTGGGTATGTATGCGTGTTGTGCATGACCCGGGCGCGGAGGCCCGCCGCCTACACTGGCCGTATGAGCGAAATCAGCCCTTCGACACTTGGCACCATCGCCTTCATCGGCGGCGGCAACATGGCCAGCGCCATCATCGGCGGCCTGGTACGCGCCGGCCGCGCGCCCGCTTCCATCCTGGTGGTGGACCCCGGCCAGGCGCAGCGCGACCGATTGCAGACCGACTTCGGCGTGCGCACGCTGGCTGAGCCCGGCCCGGCGCTGGCCGAGGCGCAGATGGTGGTGTGGGCCGTCAAGCCGCAGCTATTCCAGGAGGCCGCGCGCCCTTGCGCTGGCCACATCGGCGGAGCGCTGCAACTGTCGGTCATGGCCGGCATCCGCAGCGACGACATCGCCCGCGCCACCGGCAGCCAGGCCGTGGTGCGCGCCATGCCCAACACCCCGGCGCTGATCGGCCAGGGCATGAGCGGCCTGTATGCCCGCCCGGACGTGAGCGCCGGGCAGCGCGCCGCGGTGGAGGCGGTGCTGGCGCCCACCGGTCGGGTGCTGTGGGTGCAGCAGGAGGTGGCGCTGGATGCGGTCACCGCCTTGTCGGGCTCCGGCCCCGCCTATGTGTTCTATGTGCTGGAAGCCATGATGGCCGCGGCCGAGGCCATGGGCCTGAGCGCCGAAGAAGGCAAGCAGCTGGCGCTGGGCACCTTCGCCGGCGCCACTGCGCTGGCCCAGCAGAGTGCGGAGCCGCCCGCGGTGCTGCGTGAGCGCGTCACCTCCAAGGGCGGCACCACCTACGCCGCGCTCAGCTCGTTGGAAGCCGACGGCGTGAAGGCCGCGTTCGTGAAGGCCCTGCAGGCGGCGCAGCATCGCGCTGCGGAACTGGGCGACGAGTTCGGCGCGGCGGGGTGACTGCAGCCCCCAAGCTCGCTACGCTCGCGCCCCCCGAGGGGGAGCTCAGTCCCTTGGGGCGGCCCGGCGGGACTGAGGTTCGCCCCCAAGCTCGCTGCGCTCGCGTCCCCCGGCCCTTGTCAAAGGGCCCTTCGGACCCTGGGGATCTCAGCCCCCCTTCGCCACCTCATGCCCCGCCATCACCTCCAGCGCCTTGACCAGCGCGGAGTGATCGAGCTGGTCCCAGCCTTGGGCGGCGGCCACCTGCATCAGCTGCGCGGCGCCGGCCGTCTGCGGCAGCGCCACGCCAATGGCCTTGGCGCCTTGCAGGGCCAGATTCAAGTCTTTCTGGTGCAGGCCGATGCGGAAGCCCGGGTTGAAAGTGCGCTTGACCATGCGCTCGCCGTGCACTTCCAGGATGCGGCTGGCCGCGAAGCCGCCCATCAGCGCCTGGCGCACCTTGGCCGGGTCGGCGCCGGCCTTGCTGGCGAACAGCAGCGCTTCGCCCACCGCCGCGATGTTCAGCGCCACGATGATCTGGTTGGCCACCTTGGTGGTCT
>NZ_CAXFDV010000657.1:0-7208 GCF_964001545.1 uncultured Aquincola sp. | reverse complement strand
GTGGCCGCCGGCCTGGGCGGCTGCAGCACCGCGGGCTATTACGCGCAGGCGGCGCACGGCCACCTCGACCTGCTGGCCCGCGCGCGGCCGGTGCCCGAGGTGCTGGACGACCCCGCCACACCGCCGGCCCTGCGCGAGCAGCTGGTGCGATCGCAGCAGATCCGCGACTATGCGGTCGCCGAGCTGCACCTGCCCGACAACGGCAGCTACCGCCGCTATGCCGACCTGGGCCGCAGTGCAGCGGTGTGGAACGTGGTGGCCACGCCCGAGCTGTCGCTGCAGCTCAAGACCTGGTGCTTTCCGGTGGTGGGCTGCATCGGCTACCGCGGCTATTACGACCGCGCGGCGGCCGATGCATTGGCCGCCCAGCTGAAGGCCGAAGGCTGGGAGGTGGCCGTCTATGGCGTGCCGGCGTACTCCACGCTGGGCTGGAGCGACTGGCTGGGCGGCGACCCGCTGCTCAACACCTTCGTCGGTTGGGGCGAGGCGGAGCTGGCGCGCATGGTGTTCCACGAACTGGCGCACCAGGTGGCTTATGCCAATGGCGACACCGCCTTCAACGAGAGCTTTGCCACCGCGGTGGAACGCATCGGTGGCGATCGCTGGCTGGCCCAGCACGGCGCGCCCGGCAGCCGCGAGGCCTACGACCAGATGGCCGAGCGCCGCGCCGACTTCCGCGCGCTGACCCTGGCCGCCCGCACCGACCTGGCGGCGCTGTACGCCAGCAGCGCCAGCGACGACGACAAGCGCCGCGCCAAGGCCGAGCGCCTGGCCCGGCTGCGCGCCGACTATGAGGCGATGAAGCGTGAACGCTGGGGCGGTTATGCCGGCTACGACGCCTGGTTTGCCCGCGCCAGCAACCCGTCGCTGGCGGTGCAGGGCGCCTACAACGACCTGGTGCCGCAGTTCGTGCGCCTGTTCGAGCGCCTGGGTGGCGACTTTCCCCGCTTTTATGCCGAGGTGCGCCGCCTGGCGGCGCTGCCGATGGCCGAACGCCGCGCGGCGCTGCAGGCCGCGCCCTGACCCCTTGAACCCCGAGACCGACACCGAGGAGAGCCGAATGGCCCGTCAGCCCGACATCCACATCCAACGACCGCATGCCCTGGGCCTGCCGCAGGCGCGGCGCCTGGCCCAGCAGTGGATGACCCAGGCCGGCGAGAAGTACGGCCTGCAGTTCGAGACCGAAGAAGGCCGCGACGGCGACACCGTGCGCTTCGAGCGCAGCGGCATACAGGGCACGCTGGCGGTCAAGGCCGATCAACTCGACCTGCAGGCCGAGCTGGGCTTTCTGTTCAAGGCGATGAGCGGCACGGTGGAGGCCGAGATCGCCCGCAAGCTGGATGCGTTGCTGGCCAAGGCGACAGGCTGAGCGCAGCGGGCTTGGGGGCCTACGGCAACCCGCCCGCCGGGCCGCCCCAAGGGCGGGTACTCCCCCTCGGGGGGGCGCGAGCGCAGCGAGCTAGGGGGCCTACTTCAACGATTCGATCAGGTCGATGTAGTCGCCCATCGCCTGCTCGGCCGAGGTACCGGCCAGCGATTGCCAGGCGTCGTACTTGGCGCGGTTGACGAAGTCGGTCAGGCCGGGGCGGTCGCCCTGCACGTCGCCGCTGGTGGCCTGCTTGTACAGGCCGTAGATCTTCAGCAGCGTCATGTTGTCGGGCTTCTCGGGCAATTGCTTGCTCTCGGCCACGGCTTGCTCGAAACGGGTCTTCAGGTCTTCGGACATCAACTTCTCGTCGGAAAGAAAAAGGTCAGACGGCCGGTGCCGGCACGTTGAACACCTGGCGCAGGTAGGCCAGGAAAGTGTGGTCGTCGCAGATGGTCTTGCCGGGGCTGTCGCTCAGCTTGGCCACCGGCTGGCCGTTGCAGTGGGTCAGCTTCATCACGATGTGCAGCGTCTTCAGGCCCACGTCGTTGGTCAGGTTGGTGCCGATGCCGAAGCCCAGTTGCGTGCGGTCGGCAAAGTGCCGGTACAGCGCCAGCGCGCGCGGAATGTCCAGCCCGTCGGAGAAGGTCAGCCGCTTGGTGTGCGGGTTGATGCGCAGCTTCTCGTAGTGGGCCAGGGCTTTTTCGCCCCACACGATGGGGTCGCCCGAATCGTGGCGCAGGCCGTCGAACAGCTTGGCGAAGTACAGGTCGAAGTCGGACAGGAAGGCGTCCATGCCCACCACGTCGGTCAGCGCCACGCCCAGGTCGCCGCGGTACTCCTGCACCCAGCTCTCCAGCGCCGCCTTCTGGAAGTCGCGCAGCCGCACGCCCAGCGCCTGGTAGGTCTGCAGGTACTCGTGCGCCATGGTGCCGATCGGGATCAGGTCCAGGTCGCGCGCCAGCAGCACGTTGCTGGTGCCCTTGAAGTAGCGCGAAGCCTCGCGCTTGAGCGTGGTCACCACCTCACGCTGCCAGGCGCCGCTGTAGCGCCGGCGCACGCCGAAGTCGAAGAACTCGAAGGGGTGGGTGCGCGGCGCCTCGTTGTCGAAGCGGTCCAGCAGCTCCAGCTTGTCCTGCAGCCGCTGGCGGCCGCAGACCAGGGCCTGGTCGGCATCGAAGCGGCGGAAGTACAGCTCGTTGACCATGGCCAGCACGTAGATCTCGAAGGCCATCACGTGCACCTGCGGACCGTTGGCGATGATCTCCAGCGTGTCGCCCGAGATGCGCACGTGGATGAACTCGCGCTGGAACTGGAAGATGCGCAGGAAGTCGACGAAGTCGGTCTTGATGTAGCGCAGGCCGCGCAGGTACTTCAGCTCGTCGGGCCGAAAGCGCAGGCTGCACAGATGGTCCAGCTGCTCGCCGATCTCCTGCTCCAGCTCGGACAGCGGATAACCCGGCTCATGCCGGCAGACAAAGCGGTATTCGGCCTGCGTCTGCGGATGGCGATGCAGCATCGCCTGCCACATGGTGAACTTGTAGAGGTCGTTGTCGAGCAGGCTGTGGATGATCGGTTGCACTCGGGTCTCTCCGGCGGCGCGCCTGGGCCGCACCCGGGGGCATTGTCGTCGCAAGCCCCGAGGCGGTCCGGCCGGCGGCCGGCAGGCCTCAGCGCGGCGCGGCCATCTCGCGCAGCCGGCGCTTGAGCGCCCGCTCGCGCCGGTCTTCTTCGAGCCAGTCGGCGCGCACGCCGCGCCACAGCGCCAGCGCCATCAGCAGGATGACGACGGTGAAGGGCAGCGCGAACACGATGGTGGCCGTCTGCACCGCCTTCAGCCCGCCGCTCAGCAGCAGGCTGACCGCGATGCCGGCGATCAGCAGGCCCCACAGGATCTTGCTGCGGGCCGAGGGGTTGGGGTCGCCGCGGTGGCTCATCATGCCCAGCACCAGCGTGGCCGAATCGCCCGAGGTGATGAAGAACACCAGCACCAGCAGCGTGGCCACCACCGACATCACGCCGCCCAGCGGCAGCGCATCGAACAGCGCGAACAGCGCGGTGGACACGTCGGCCTTGACCGCCTCGGCGATGGGCGCGCCCTGCAGCAGCTGCAGGTTGAGCGCGGTGCCGCCGAAGATGGAGAACCACAGCATGGCCGCGATGGTGGGCGCCAGCACCGTGCCCAGGATGAACTCACGGATGGTGCGGCCGCGCGACACGCGGGCGATGAACAGGCCCACGAACGGCGCCCAGGACACCCACCAGGCCCAGTAGAAGATGGTCCAGCTGGCCACCCAGTCGTTCTGGCGGAAGGGCGTCATGCGCAGGCTCATGCGCACCAGGTCGCTCAGGTAGCCGCCCAGGGTGTTGGTCAGCGTGTCGATGATGGCCACGGTGGGCCCCAGCACGAACACCGCCAGCGCCAGCGCCGCGGCCACCATCAAGTTGGCGTTGGACAGCCACTTCAGCCCCTTCTCGACGCCGCTGACGGCCGAGGTGATGAAGATGGCGGTGGTGACGGCGATGATGACCACCTGGGCGGTGTTGCTCACCGGCAGGCCGAACACCCGCGCCAGGCCGCTGTTGATCTGCAGCGCGCCGATGCCCAGCGACGCCGCCACGCCGAAGGCGGTGGCGATGACGGCCAGTGCATCGAACACCGGCGCCAGCCGCTGCACCAGCCGCGAATCCAGCGACGAGGTGACCGCGCTCACCAGCGCCGGCTGCTGCCGGCGGAACTGGAAGAAGGCGATGGCCAGCGCCACGATGCTGTACACCGCCCAGGGGTGCAGCCCCCAGTGGAAGAAGCTGTAGCGCATGGCCGCGTTGGCCGCATCGGCCGTGTTGGGCGCGACGCCCGGTGGCGGGGTGCCGTAGTGCGAGATGGGCTCGGCCACGCCCCAGAACACCAGCCCGATGCCCATGCCCGCGGCAAACAGCATCGAGAACCAGGAGCCCAGCGAGAACTCGGGCTCGTCGTCTTCACCGCCCAGCTTCAGCGTGCCGTAGCGGCTGAAGGCCAGCAGCACGCACATCACCACCAGCGCCAGTACCACCCACAGGTAGAAGGAGCCGAAGGTGTGGGTGATGAAGCCCAGGGCTTGGTCGAACGTGCTGCCGAGCGAGTCGGGGAACAACAAGCCCCAGCCGACAACGACGACGATGAGGCCCGCGGCAATGAACGTTGGCATCGGTGGCCCTCCAGGTACAGAAGGCGACCGATGTTAAGCGCGGTGGCTTTTTCAGCTGCTGCGGCGGCGGCGAGCTGCGGGCATAAGCGCGGCGGCGCCCAGGGCCATCAGCAGCCAGGTGGAGGGCTCAGGCACCGCGGCCACGGCCTGCACGCCGTTGATGTGCAGCTGCCACAGGCCGCCCTTCTGGTCGCCGTAGTTGATGTCGGCGGTGGGCTGGGTCCACTGGCCGATGGCGATGGGCGCCTCGGCGTCGTAGCTGAAGCCTTGCGACAGCTGCGTGCCATTGGGCGCGTTGAAGGTGGCCACCAGCGTGACCATGTAGCGGCCGGCCGAGGGCTGCTGCAGCGTCAGGCCGCTGTCGTAATAGCCTTGTCCGGCGCCGAGCGGGTCCGCGTCGTCGTTCTGGCCGATCAGCGTCCAGTCGTTGCCGCTCTGGCGCCACACGGCCAGCGCGGGGTCGAAGTTCAGGCCGCTCTGCCAGGAGTCGGTGAACAGGCTGACGTCGCTGCCGCCGGCAGCCACGTCGAAGGTGATGCGCACCACGTCGTTGTGGTGGGCCAGCTGGCCGCTGAGGGTGAAGTCGCCCGCGTGGGCGGCGATGCCGGTGGCGGCCAGCAGCGCGGCCACGGTGGCGCGCAGGGCGGAAGGGAGGGTGGTGGTCATGAGAGAGATCCTGCTGAAGGGATGTCAGGGGGCCAGTTGCGGCGGGTTGGCGCGCGGCGTGGTCTGCGCCGAAGGCACCAGGCGGTTGGTGCCGGCCTGCACCTCGAAGGCAGTGCCGAAGGCCTGCACGTGGCTGATGCTGGCCACCGTGTCCACGTACCACCATTCGCCCACCACGCGCTGCGGCGTGGCATCGATCAGCATGTAGCCGCGGCGCATCAGGTCGATGTACTTGAAGTGCGGGTTCTGGCTGCGCAGGAAGGCGGCGGTGCTGCCCTGCGGGTCGTTCACGCCCGGCGAGGTGACCGAGGTGCCGACGAACTCCACCGCGCGCGAGCCTTCGCCGGTGCTGCGGTTGTAGCCGCCGCTGGTCACGTCGGTATTGTTCGGGTCCTGCGTCAGGTCGGCCGCCCAGGAGCTGTGGATGTCGCCGGTGAGCACCACCACGTTGTTCACGCCCGGCGTGGTGGCATTGCCCTTGAGGATGTCGTAGATGCGGTCGCGGGCGGGCTGGTAGCCGTCCCACTGGTCGGCATTGAGGAACGCGCCGCCACCGGCCGCATTGGCCGCGCCCACGCCCTTGAGCTGCGCGAACATCACGCCCTGGCCCAGGAACTTCCACTGCGCCTTGCTGTTGCGCAGGCTGCTGGCCACCCAGGCCTCCTGCGTGTCGCCCAGCAGCGTGCGGCTGGGGTCGGTGAAGGCACCGGTCTGCGTGAACTGGCCGCCCGCGGGCAGCTGCTGCGAGCGGGCCGACACGCGTTCTTCCAGCATCAGCAGCTCGGCCAGGTCGCCGTAGCGGAAGCCGCGCCAGTTCTTGCGCAGGTTGGCCGAATCAGGCACCCGCGTCGGCATCCATTCGTAGTAGGCCTTCAGGGCCTGGGCCACCCGATCGGCCCACACGCCTTCGGCGCCTTCGGTGTGGTTCTGCGCGCCGTCCTTCCACGAATCGTTGGTGATCTCATGGTCGTCCCAGATGGCGATCATCGGGTGCTGGCGGTGCATGGCCTGCAGGTCGGCATCGCGCTTGTACTGCGCATGGCGCATGCGGTAGTCGGCCAGGGTGACGATTTCGTGCGCGGGCTCGGTGGCGCGGGCCGTGCCGTACTGGTTGGTGCCGTATTCGTACAGGTAGTCGCCCAGGTGCATCACCAGGTCCAGGTCGGCCCGTTCGGCGATGTGGCGGTAGGCGTTGAAGTAACCGTAGGCGTGGTTGGAGCAGCTGACCACCGCCATGCGCAGGCGGTCGACCTGGCCCACCGGCAGCGTGCGGGTGCGGCCGATGGGGGAGTCAACACCTTCAGCCTTGAACTGGTAGTAGTAGGTGGTGGCGGGCTGCAGGCCGGCGGCGTCCACCTTCACGGTGTAGTCGCGGTCGGGGTTGGTCTTGGTGCTGCCGCGCAGCACCACCTGGGTCAGCGCCGCATCGCGCGCCACCACGTACTGCACCGGCACCGCGCCGCGGCCGGCAACGGGCGTCACGCGGGTCCACAGGATCACGCGGTCGGACAGCGGGTCGCCGCTGGCCACGCCATGCTGGAACACATTGGCCACCGCGGCGGCCATGGCCGAGCCCAGCGGCATCAGCGTGGCAGCGGCGAGGGCGGCGGTGCCACCACCCGACTGGCGGAAGAACTGGCGGCGGTTCGGTCCTTTGCGGACCGGCGGTTTGACGAGCGGGCGTCCCATGGCTGTACTCCTGGCGATGTGCTTGGCACCCGTGTGAACGACACGTCAACGGGCGGTGAAGCGGGGCAGTGTGGGCAGGGTGTATGTCAGGCGTGCGACGGTTTTGGGGGTGCCGTTCGGTTTGGCTGGGCTTGGCTGGCTGGCTGGGTGGGTGGGTGGGTGGAACACCCTGGGTGGGTTGCGTGCTGGTTTGCGCAGGGCCGTGCGGGCGGGCCCGGGGGCTTAGCTTCCGCGGTCGGCACTGCGTGCCGACTGCCCTGCGCTACTCGGGTGGGTGGCCCGCGGTCCAACTCGCT
>NZ_CAXFDV010000656.1:0-8913 GCF_964001545.1 uncultured Aquincola sp. | reverse complement strand
CTGCCCACGCTGGCGCTGTCGGCAGACGCCACACGCGGCCGCACGCCGGCTGATCTGAGCGTGACACGCCGCGCCGTCACCGCCAGCCAGTGGCGCGCGGGCCTGGCCGTCAGCAGCTGGGAGATCGATTTCTGGGGCCGCCTGGCCAGCCTCAACGAATCCGCGCTGCAAAGCGTGCTGGCCACCGACGAGGCCCGCCGCGCCACCACGCTGCTGGTGGTGGCCGGCGTGGCCGATGCCTACCTGGGCCTGCGCGAAGTGGACGAACGGCTGCGCCTGGCGCAAGACAGCGCCGCCAGCCAGCGCGAATCGCTGCGCATCTTCGGCCGCCGCTTCGAAGTGGGCGCCGCCTCGCGGCTGGAACTCACGCAGGTGCAGACCCTGGTGACGCAGGCCGAAGCGCTGGTCACGCAACTGCAGCAGTTGCAGGAGCAGCAACGCCATGCGCTGGACCTGCTGGTGGGCCGGCCGGTGGCCGCCACGCTGGCGCCGCTGCCCGAGCCGCTGGCCGCCTGGCGGCTGCCCACGCTGCCGGCCGGCCTGCCCTCGGCCCTGCTGCTGGCACGGCCCGACCTGGTAGCGGCCGAGCACCGCCTGCGCGCCGCCCATGCGCAGATCGGCGCGGCGCGGGCCGCCTTCTTTCCCACCATCCAGCTCACTGCCTTCGGCGGCACCGCCAGCGATGAACTGGACGGCTTGTTCAAGGGCGCCGGCCGCAGCTGGAGCTTTGCGCCGCGGCTGGTGCTGCCCCTGTTCGATGGTGGCCGCAACCAGGCCAACCTCGACCTGGCGCAGGTGCGCACGCAGCAGGCCGTGGTGCAGTACGAACAGGCGGTGCAGGTGGCCTTCCGCGAGGTGGCCGATGCCTTGTCGGCCCGCCACTGGCTGGCCGAGCAGCTGCAGGTGCAGCAGCAGGCGCTGGCGGTGCAGCAGGAACGTGCACGCCTCTCGCGCCTCAGCCACGACCAGGGCGCCAGCAGCTTCCTCGATGTGCTGGATGCCGAACGTTCGCTGATCGCCGCCACGCAGCAGCTCACGCAGACGCAGCGGGCGCTGCTGTCCAGCCAGGTGGCGTTGTACCGCGCGCTGGGCGGCGGCTCGGCGTCCTTGTCCTTTCCGCAGCCCTGAACACCATGGCCCCCTCCAAGAACAAGCTCATTCCCGCGGCCGTGCTGCTGGCGCTGGCCGTCGCCGCCGCCTTGCTGTGGCGCCAGCACCAGGCCGCCGCGGTGGACCAAGGCTTCATCGGCAGCAATGGCCGCATCGAGGCCACCGAGGTGGACGTGGCCACCAAGCTGGCCGGCCGCGTGCAGGACATCCGGGTGGACGAAGGCGACTTCGTGCAGGCCGGCCAGGTGCTGGCCACCATGCAGGTGCAGACGCTGCTGGCCCAGCAGCAGGAAGCGCAGGCCCAGCGTGAACAGGCCGTCACCGCGGTGGCCGCGGCCCAGGCCCAGGTGGCCATGCGCCGCGCCGACCAGGCCGCGCTGCAGGCCCAGGTGCGCCGGGCCGAAGCCGACTTCGATGCCGCGCGCCGCCGGCAGGACCGTTCGGAAACCCTGGCGCGTGAAGGCGCCACCTCGGCCCAGACGCTGGACGACGACCGCGCCCGCAGCCGCAGCGCCGAGGCGGCGGTGGCCGCGGTGCAGGCCCAGGTGGTCTCGGCCCAGGCCGCCATCAGCGCGGCGCAAGCCCAGGTCACCAGCGCACAGGCCCAGGTGCAGGCGGTGCAGGCCACGCTGCAGCGCATCCAGGCCGAGATCGACGACAGCCAGCTCAAGGCCCCGCGCGACGGGCGGGTGCAGTTCCGCGTGGCGCAGCCGGGTGAGGTGCTGGGCGGCGGCGGCCGGGTGCTCAACCTGATCGACCTGTCGGACGTGTACATGACCTTCTTCCTGCCCACCGAAGTGGCTGGCCGCGTGGCCATGGGCACCGAGGTGCGCATCGTGCTGGACGCGGCGCCGCAACTGGTGATTCCGGCCAAGGTCTCGTACATCGCCAGCCAGGCGCAGTTCACACCCAAGACGGTGGAGACCACCAGCGAGCGGCAGAAGCTGATGTTCCGCGTGCGGGCGCAGATCGACCGCCAGTTGCTGCAGCAGCACCTGGACCAGGTGAAGACCGGCCTGCCCGGCATGGCCTGGGTGCGCATGGATGCGCAAAAGCCCTGGCCGGCCCACCTGGCCCGGCTGGTGCAGCCGTGACCGGCAACGCCGCCACCGCCGTGCCGGTGGTGCGGCTGCAGCGCGTGCAGCAGCGCTACGGCAGCACGCAGGCGCTGGCCGACCTCACGCTCGACCTGCCGGCAGGCTGCATGGTGGGCCTGATCGGCCCTGACGGCGTGGGCAAGTCCAGCCTGCTGTCGCTGGCGGCCGGCGCGCGCCGGGTGCAGGCCGGCCAAGTGCAGGTGCTGGGCGGCGACATCGCCGATGCCGCGCACCGTGAGGCCATCGGCCCGCGCATCGCCTACATGCCGCAGGGCCTGGGGCGCAACCTCTACCCCACACTGTCGGTGGAAGAGAACCTGCAGTTCTTCGCCCGCCTGTTTGGCCATGACGCGGCCGAGCGGCGCCGCCGCATCGATGGCCTGACCGCGGCCACCGGACTGCACCCCTTCCTGTCGCGGCCGGCCGGCAAGCTCTCGGGCGGCATGAAGCAGAAGCTGGGGCTGTGCTGCGCCCTCATCCACGACCCCGACCTGCTGATCCTGGACGAGCCCACCACCGGCGTCGATCCGCTGGCGCGTGCGCAGTTCTGGGAGCTGATCGCCCGCATCCGCAGTGAGCGAAGAACGATGTCCGTCATCGTGGCCACCGCCTACATGGACGAAGCCCAGCGCTTCGACTGGCTGGTGGCGCTGGACGCCGGCCAGGTGCTGGCCACCGGCACGCCGGCGCAGCTGCTGGCCCGCACCGGCGCAGCTTCTCTGGAACAGGCCTTCATCACCCTGCTGCCCGAAGCCCGCAAGCGCGGCCATGCGCCGGTGGTCATCCCGCCGCTGCAGGCGGCCGAAGACGACATCGCCATCGAGGCGCAGAACCTGACCATGCGCTTCGGCGACTTCGTGGCGGTGGACCGGGTGAACTTCCGCATCCGGCGCGGCGAGATCTTCGGCTTCCTCGGCTCCAACGGCTGCGGCAAGTCCACCACCATGAAGATGCTGACCGGCCTGCTGCCGGCCAGCGAAGGCCAGGCCCGGCTGTTCGGCCGCGAGGTGAACCCGAAAGACCTGGCCACCCGCCGCCGCGTGGGCTACATGTCGCAGGCGTTTTCGCTGTACGGCGAGCTGACGGTGCAGCAGAACCTGGTGCTGCATGCGCAGCTGTTCCAGGTGCCGGCCGACCAGATCGCGGCGCGGGTGGACGACATGGCCGAGCGCTTCGGCCTGCAGGCGGTGCGGGGCAGCCTGCCCGAAAGCCTGCCGCTGGGCATGCGGCAGCGGCTGTCGCTGGCCGTGGCCATGGTGCACCGGCCCGAGCTGCTGATCCTGGACGAGCCCACCTCGGGCGTGGACCCGGTGGCACGTGATGGCTTCTGGCGGCTGCTGGTGGAGCTGTCGCGCCGCGACCGGGTGACCATCTTCATCTCCACCCACTTCATGAACGAGGCCGAGCGCTGCGACCGCATGTCGATGATGCATGCCGGCCGCGTGCTGGACAGCGATGCACCGGCCCGCCTGGTGGCCAAGCGCGGCGCGGCCACGCTGGAAGAAGCCTTCATCGGCTATCTGAAGGAGGCCGAGCAGCCAGGCCCTGCCGAGGGCGGCCAAGCAAGCCCGGCGCCGGTCGTGGCGCAGGCGGGCACGCCCGCGGCGCCGCTGCGCCACCGCCGCTTCAGCCTGCAACGGCTGCTGAGCTACCTGTGGCGCGAGGCGCTGGAGCTGCGGCGCGACCCGGTGCGCGGCACGCTGGCGCTGGCCGGCTCCTTGATCCTGATGGCGGTGATCGGCTACGGCATCAACCTGGACGTGGAGCACCTGCGCTATGCGGTGCTCGACCGCGACCAGTCGACGCTGAGCCAGAGCTACCGGCTGGCGCTGTCGGGCTCGCGCTATTTCAGCGAGCAGCCGCCCATCACCGACGATGCCGACGTGGACCGCCGCATGCGCAGCGGCGAGCTGTCGTTGGCGCTGGAAATACCCCCCGGCTTCGAGCGCCAGGTGCTGCGCGGCCAGCCGGTGCAGCTGGGCGCCTGGATCGACGGCGCGATGCCGCAGCGGGCCGAGACCGCCCGCGGTTATGTACAAGGCATTCACCAGCATTGGCTGGCCGAGCAGACGGGCAGCGCCGGCGGCCAGCCGGGCGTGCAAACGCGTTTTCGCTACAACCCCGACGTGCGCAGCCTGCCGGCCATGGTGCCGGCCACCATGCCGCTGCTGCTGTTGATGCTGCCGGCCATGCTCACCGCGCTGGCGGTGGTGCGCGAGAAGGAGACCGGCTCCATCCTCAACCTGTACGTGACGCCGGTGACGCGCACCGAATTCCTGCTGGGCAAGCAGCTGCCCTACGTGGCGCTGGCGATGCTGAACTTCCTGCTGATGAGCTTGATGGCCGTGCTGGTGTTCCGGGTGCCCATCACCGGCAGCTTTGCCACGCTGGCGCTGGGGGCGCTGCTGTTCAGCCTGTGCTCCACCGGCATGGGCTTGCTGGCTTCCAGCGTCACCCGCAGCCAGATCGCGGCGCTGTTCATCACCATGATCGGCACCATCGTGCCGGCCACGCAGTTCGCGGGGCTGCTCGACCCGGTGTCTTCGCTGCAGGGCGGCGCCCGTGTGGTGGGCGAGTTGTACCCCGCTTCGCACATGATCAACCTCAGCCGCGGCGTGTTCAGCAAGGCGCTGGGCGCGGCTGATCTGCAGCATGCGCTGACCAGCATGGCGCTCGCCGTCCCGGTGATCCTCGGCGCGGCCATCGCGCTGCTGCGCAAACAAGAAGCCTGACCCCATGCAAGAGCTTGACCCCATGCGCCACGTCATCGCCAACACCTGGCGCCTGGGCATCAAGGAGCTGTGGAGCCTGTGGCGCGACCCGGTGATGCTGGTGCTCATCGGCTATGTGTTCACGCTGGGCATCTACAACGCTGCTCGGGTGCAGCCCGAGACGCTGAACAACGCGGCCATCGCCATCGTCGATGAAGACCGGTCGCCGCTGTCGCAGCGCATCACCAGCGCGTTCTACCCGCCGCTGTTCAGCCCGCCGGTGATGATCGGCTGGCCGCAGATGGATGCCGGCATGGACGCGGGCGACTACACCTTCACGCTGGTGATACCGCGCCACTTCCAGCGCGACGTGCTGGCCGGCCGCGGCCCGCAGCTGCAGCTCAACGTCGACGCCACGCGCATGAGCCAGGCCTTCAGCGGCAGCAGCTATGTGCAGCAGATCGTGCTGGCCGAGGTGGCCGAGTTCGCGCAGCGCTACCGCGGCAGCGCCACGCCGCCGGTGGACCTGGTGCTGCGCTCGCGCTTCAACCCTTCGCTCAGCCGCGCGTGGTTCGGCAGCCTGGTGGAGCTGATCAACTACATCACCATGCTGGCCATCGTGCTCACCGGCGCGGCGCTGATCCGCGAGCGTGAGCACGGCACGGTGGAACACCTGCTGGTGATGCCGGTGACGCCGGCGCAGATCATGCTGGCCAAGGTGTGGTCCATGGGCCTGGTGGTGCTGCTGGCGGCCTGGCTGTCCATCAGCCTGGTGGTGCGCGGCGTGCTGCAGGTGCCCGTGGCGGGCTCGCTGCCGCTGTTCTTCACCGGGGCCGCCTTGAGCCTGTTCGCCACCACGTCCATGGGCATCTTCATGGCCACGGTGGCACGCAACATGCCGCAGTTCGGCATGCTGCTGGTCATCACCATCCTGCCGCTGCAAATGCTCTCGGGCGGCCAGACGCCGCGTGAAAGCATGCCCACGCTGGTGCAAAACGTGATGCTGGCCGCGCCCACCACCCACTTCGTGCAGCTGGGCCAGGCCATCCTGTTCCGCGGCGCGGGGCTGGCGGTGGTGTGGCCGCAGTTCCTGGCCCTGGCCTTCATCGGCGCGCTGCTGTTCAGCCTGTCGTTGCGGCGCTTTCGCAGCACGCTGGCGCAGATGGCGTGACGCCCTACTTCCCCTTCATCGCCATGACCCACAGCCCCACCCCACCACCGCCCACGCTGCTGCGCAACCGCACCTACGACGAACTGGCCGTGGGCGACAGCGCTCAGATCGAGCGCCAGCTCAGCGCCGAGGACATCCAGCTGTTCGCGGTGATGTCGGGCGACGTGAACCCCGCACACCTGGACGCCGAATATGCCGCTTCCACCCAGTTCCATGGCGTCATCGCCCATGGCATGTGGGGCGCGGCGCTCATCTCCGCGGTGCTGGGCACGCGCCTGCCCGGCCCCGGCACGGTGTACCTGGGCCAGACGCTGAAGTTCCATGCCCCCGTGCGCGTGGGCGACCGCCTGACCGTGCGGGTGACCGTGACCGACAAGGAACCGGTGCACCGGCGGGTGACCCTGGCCTGCACTTGCGTGAACCAGCAGGGCAGCACCGTGATCGACGGCGAGGCCACGGTGCTGGCGCCGCAGCAGCGCATCGAGCGGCCCGCTGCCACGCTGCCCGAAGTGCGGCTGCTGGCCGCCAACGGCCTGCCGCGGCTGCTGCAGCAGGTGCTGCCCCTGGGTCCCATCCGCGTGGCGGTGGTGCACCCCTGCGACGTGCTCAGCCTCGGCGGCGCGCTGGATGCGCGCGCCGCCGGCCTGATCGAGCCGGTGCTGGTGGGCCCGCGCGCCCGCATCGAAGCCGTGGCCGCCGAAGCGGGGCTCAGCCTGCAAGGCGTGCCGCTGGAAGACGTGCCCCACAGCCATGCCGCGGCCGCCCGCGCCGCGGAGCTGGCCGCTGGCGGCCAGGTGCAGGCCTTGATGAAAGGCAGCCTGCACACCGACGAGCTGATGAGCGCGGTGCTGCAGCCCGAAGCCGGCCTGCGCACCAAGCGCCGGCTGTCGCACTGCTTCGTGATGCAAACGCCGGCCTATCCGCGGCCCTTCATCATCACCGACGCGGCGATCAACATCGCGCCCACGCTGGAACACAAGGCCGACATCGTGCGCAACGCCATCACGCTGGCGCATGCCATCGGCGTGGCCGAGCCGCGGGTGGCCATCCTGGCCGCGGTGGAAACCGTGAACACCGCGATGCCCGCCACGCTGGACGCCGCCGCGCTGTGCAAGATGGCCGACCGCGGGCAGATCACCGGCGGCGTGCTCGACGGGCCGCTGGCCTTCGACAACGCGGTGTCGGTGGCGGCAGCGCGCACCAAGGGCATCGTCTCGCCGGTGGCCGGCCAGGCCGACGTGCTGGTGGTGCCCGACCTGGAAAGCGGCAACATGCTGGCCAAGCAGCTGGAGTACCTGGGCGATGCGGCCAGCGCCGGCATCGTGCTGGGCGCCAGGCTGCCCATCGTGCTCACCAGCCGCGCCGACAGCCGGGAGACCCGCATCGCCTCCTGCGCCATCGCGGTGCTGCTGGCCCACCATTTCAGGAGCAACCCGCCATGAGCGCGTCCGGCTACATCGTGGTGCTGAACTGCGGCTCGTCCAGCATCAAGTTCGGCTTGTTCACCATGCCCGCCAAGGGCGGCGAGCCGCCGCGGCAGGCCGCCTGGCGCGGCCAGGTGCAAGGCATCGGCGGGCCGAAGGCCACGCTGGACTTGGGCGACGGCAGCCCGCCCCGCCCGCTGCAGCTGGACGCGGCCCATCCTTATGCGGCCGCGCTGGCCGTCATCCGCACCGAAGTGCTGCGCTGGCTGGCCGGCCGCCCCATCGCCGCGGTGGCGCACCGCGTGGTGCATGGCGGGCCGCGGCACTTCGCGCCGCAGCGGGTGGACGCGGCGCTGCTGGCCGAATTGAAGGGCCTGATTCCGCTGGCCCCGCTGCACCAGCCCTTTGCGCTGGAAGCCATCGAGATCCTGCTGCGCGAGCGGCCCGACCTGCCGCAGGTGGCCTGCTTCGACACCGGCTTCCACCACACGCTGCCGATGGTCGAGCAGCTGCTGCCGCTGCCTTATGCGGCCTATGAACGCGGCCTGCGCCGCTATGGCTTCCATGGCCTGTCGTACGAATACATGGCGGTGGCGCTGGCCGAGCGGCACGGCGCGTTGGCGCAAGGCCGCACGCTGGTGGCCCACCTGGGCTCGGGCGCCAGCCTGTGCGCGATGCAGGGCCTGCGCAGCGTGGCCACCACCATGGGCTTTTCGGCGCTCGACGGGCTGATGATGGGCACCCGCACCGGCGCACTCGACCCCGGCGCGGTGCTGTACCTGATGGAGATCGAGCACCTGACGCTGCAGCAGGTGGGCCAGGTGCTGTACCACGACAGCGGGCTGCTCGGCGTCTCGGGCCTGTCGGCCGACCCGCGGGTGCTGCTGGCGCACGAGGCCGATGAGCCCCGCGCCGCGCTGGCACTTGACCTCTACGTGCGCCGCATCGTGCGCGAAGCCGGCGCGCTGGTGGCGGTGATGGGCGGCCTCGATCTGCTGGTGTTCACCGCCGGCATCGGCGAGCACAGCGCGGTGCTGCGCCAGCGCATCGTGCAGGCGCTGGGCTGGCTGGGGCTGGCGTTGGACGAAGCAGCCAACGCGGCACATGCCCCGGTCATCTCCACCCCCGACAGCCGCGTGCGCGTGGCAGTGGAGCCGACCAACGAGGAGTGGGTGGCGGCGCGGCATGCAGCCGCACTGGTGGCCGCGCAGGGCGCCTGAGCGCCCGGCTCAAAACCACAGATCGCGGATGCAACGCCCGTCGCGTGGCAGGTCGTCGAAGGCGTCCAGCCCGTCGAAGTGATCGATCGGCAGCGCCGCGATCGGGCCGGGGTCGGCGAGCCGCAGGTTCACCGCCATGCGCCGCCGGCCGTCCGCTTCCAGCTCCAGCCCGCGCCAGTG
>NZ_CAXFDV010000655.1:0-4540 GCF_964001545.1 uncultured Aquincola sp. | reverse complement strand
GTGTGTTCAACGTCTTGCTGAGCCCTGCGGTGCTCGGCAGCCTGGCGGTGCTGGCGCTCGGCGTCATCGTCTGGTGGCTGGGGCCGCTGCTGGCCTTCGGTGCCGATGCCGCCGGCCAGGTGTCTCGTCCGCTGGGCAGCGTGCTGGCGCGTGCCGTCGTCATCGCGCTGATGTGGGCGCTGTGGCTGGGCCGCCTGGGCTGGCTGGCCTGGAAGCGCAAGCAAGCCCATGCGGCGCTGCTGCAGGGCATTGCGCCCGGCCCCAGCGCGGCCGACCAGGAGGCCCAGCTGCTGGACCAGCGCTTCCGCGAGGCGGTGGCCCGCCTGAAGGCCGGCGGCCAGGGCCGGCGCTGGCTCAGTGGATCGGATGCGCTGTACGAGCTGCCCTGGTACGTCTTCGTCGGCGCGCCGGGCTCGGGCAAGACCACCGCGCTGACGCATGCGGGGCTCAACTTCATCGGCAGCGGCGACAAGCAGGCCACCGCCATCAAGGGCGTGGGCGGCACCCGCAACTGCGACTGGTGGTTCACCGCCGATGCGGTGCTGATCGACACCGCCGGCCGCTACACCACGCAGGAATCCGACCGCCAGGTCGATGCCTCGGCCTGGGACAACTTCCTGCGGCTGCTGCGCCAGTCGCGCCCGCGCCGGCCCATCAACGGCGTGCTGCTGACGGTGAATGTGCAGGACCTGCTGCAGCAAGGCGCCACCGAGCGGCAGGAACATGCCGCTGCGCTGCGCGCGCGCCTGCAGGAGCTGCAGGCCAAGCTGGGCGTGCAGCCGCCGGTGTACGTGCTGGTGACCAAGGCCGACCTGATCGCCGGCTTCATGGAAAGCTTCGACGCGCTGGGCAAGGAAGAGCGTGACCAGGTCTGGGGCTTCACCTTCCCGCACGGGCCGCAACCCGCCGAGAACCCGCTGGCCGACTTCGACACGCAATACCGCGCGCTGGAAGAGCGCCTGGCCGCCGGCCTGGTGGACCGGCTGCAGGCCGAGCGCGACGTCAGCAAGCGGGCCGCGATGTTTGCGTTTCCGCAGGAGTTCGCCAGCCTGAAGCCGGTGCTCGCCGGCTTTTTGCAGCAGGTGTTCGGCCCCGCGCCGGCGCTGCAGGAACGGGTGGACCTGCGCGGCGTGTACTTCACCAGCGGCACGCAGGAAGGCACACCCATCGACCGTGTGATGGGCTTGCTGTCGCGTTCCTTCGGCCTGGAGCGGCGCACCGCCGCCCTGGGCGGCGCACGCGGCAAGAGCTTTTTCCTGCGCCGGCTGCTGCAGGACGTGGTGTTTGCCGAATCGCACCTGGTGTCGGCCAATCCACAGGCCGAGCGCCGCCGCAGCGCACTGCGCCTGGCCGGCTTCGCGGCCGTGGCCGTGGCCGGCACCGCGCTGGCCGTGGGCTGGGCCGTGAGCTATGTGCGCAACCAGGCCTACGACGCCGAAGTGGCGGCCAAGCTGCCCGCGCTGCGGCAGGCGGTGGACGCGCTGCCGCCGGCCACCAGCGCCGACCCGGCGCCCATCGCGCCCGCCCTCACGGCCGTGCGCGAGGCCGCGCACAGCGAGCGCTTTGCGCTGGAAGACCCGCCGCTGCTCGACACCCTGGGCCTGTACCAGGGCGACAAGCTCGATGCCGGTGCCCGCCTGGGCTACCGCCGCCTGCTGGAACATGCGCTGCTGCCGCGCGTGGCCCAGCGGCTGGAAGAGCGGCTGCGCGCCGCCAACAAGGACAACCTGGAGCAGGCCTACGAGGCGCTCAAGGTCTACCTGATGCTGTACACGCCCGACCAGTTCGACGCGCCCACGCTCAAGGCCTGGATCGGCATCGACTGGGACGCCCAGTTCCGCAACCTGCCGCCTGAGCAGCGGGCCGCGCTGGACGCCCACCTGGACGCGCTGCTGGCCCAGGGCGCGCCGCAGACCACCCGGCCCATCGACACCGCCCTGGTGACCAGCGTGCGCGACATGCTGGCTTCCTTCCCCATCGAGTACCGCGTCTACAGCCGGCTCAAGCGCCGCTTCCGGGGCGACCTGCCCGACTTCTCCGTCGCGGCCAAGGCCGGCCCGCAGGCCGACAAGGTGTTCGAGCGGGCCAGCGGCGAGCCGCTGTCGCGCGGCGTGCCCGGCTTCTACACCCGCGCGGGCTACACCCAGGCCTTCCAGGGCAGCGTGGGCCTGTCGGCCGCGCAGCTGCAGGCCGAGGAGCAATGGGTCTTCGGCCGCAAGGCCACTGCCGGCCAGGCCGCCAATGCGCTGCTGAGCAACGACCTGACCGACCGCGTGCGGCGCTTGTACCTGCAGGACTACATCAAGGCCTGGGACGCCTACCTGGCCGACGTGCGGCTGGTCAAGCTCACCAGCCTGGAACGCAGCATGGAAGTGGCCCGGCTGCTGTCGGGTGTGGATTCGCCACTCAAGCTCTACCTGACCGCGGTGGCGCAGGAGACCACGCTGGTGCCGCCCGCCGCCGCGCCCAGTGCGCTGGACAAGGCCGCCCAGGCCGCCAACCAGGCCAAGGCCGACCTGGCCAAGCTGGCCAGTGGCGGACCGGCGGTGGCGCCAGCGGCCGGCCCGGTCGAGCAGATGGTGGACGACCATTTCGCGTCCATCCGCCGCCAGGTGCAGGGCCAGCCCGCGCCCATCGACGACACCATCAAGGCCTTCGGCGAAGTGTTCGCGCAGCTGCAGGCCATCGACGCGGCGCAAAAGAGCAAGTCGCCTCCGCCGCCGGCCGGTGGCGGCGCGGCCAAGCTGGTGGCGGCGCAGCAGCCCGAGCCGGTGCGCTCGATGCTGGAATCGCTGGCCGACGTCAGCGCCAAGCAGGGCCGCGTGGCCGAGCGCGACGTGATGACCGGCGACCTGAAGCCGATCTTCGACTTCTGCACCCGCGCGGTGGCCAACCGCTATCCGTTTGCGCCCAGCTCGCGCGCCGACGTGCTGCCCGAAGATTTCGGCCAGCTGTTCGCGCCCGGCGGCATGCTGGACGAGTTCTACAACCGGCGCCTGGCCGCGCTGGTGGACACCAGCGGCGCCACCTGGACCTACAAGCCGCTGGCCGACGGCACGCGGCCCGCGGCCCCGGCAGCGCTGGCCGACTTTCAGCGCGCGGCCCGCATCAAGGAAGCCTTCTTCCGCGGCGGTGGCCGCACACCGGGCTTCAAGCTCGACCTGCGCGCCGCCGAGCTGGGCACGCTGCAGGAAGTGACGCTGGACGTCGACGGCCAAGTGGTCAAGTTCACGCCGGGCGCCGGCACCGCAGCCACCATCGCCTGGCCCAGCCAGCGGGTGGCCTCCACCGTCAAGCTCAGCAGCACGCCGGGCGGCGCGCCGCTGGTGTTCGAAGGGCCATGGGCCTTGTTCCGCCTGTTCGACCGCTTCGAGGTGCAGGCCGGTGCGCAGCCCGAGAAGTTCAGCGTGCTGATGACGCTGGAGGGCCAGAAGCTGCGCTTCGACGTCACCGCCAACAGCGTGCTCAACCCGTTCCGGCTGCGCGAGATCCAGCAGTTCCGCTGCCCGGGCGCGCTGTGAGCGCCGCGCCGCCGACCACCGACAGCGGGGCCGCCGCCGGCTGGCACGGCAAGCTGCCCACGCTGGGCGACTTCGCCACCCGCCGGCTGCCGCCGGCCTTCGTGCAGCGCTGGGACGGCTGGCTCAGCCATGGCCTGGCCGGTCTGCAGCAGCAGCCCGGCTGGCTGGACGGCTACCTGGCCAGCCCCAGCTGGCGCTTCCTGCTGATGCCGGGCGTGATGGATGCGCAGGCCTGGGCCGGCGTGCTGATGCCCAGCGTGGACCGCGTGGGCCGCTACTACCCGCTGACCATCGCCCAGCCGCTGCCCGCCCTGCCGGCCGATGCCCCGGGGCTGGAAGCCTTGTGGGCCTGGCTGCTGCGCATCGACGAAGCCGCGGCCGATGCGCTGCATGAAGACTGGACGCTGGAGGCGCTGGAAGCCGAACTGCAGCGCATCGGCGTGCCGGCGCTGGCACCTGCTGCACCCGTGGTGGCCGATGCGCTGGTGCCCGGCGTGCAGCGCCTGTCGCTGGCCGGCCACCTGCACGGCGGTGCCTGCGTGGCCGCCCATGTGCTGGCCGCCGGCCTGCAGCAGGCGCAGGGCGGCGCGCTGTGGTTCGCGCAGGCCGACCTGGCCACGCCGCAGTTGCTGCGCTCCGACGGCCTGGCACCGGCCGGGCTGCCCGCCTGCCTCTTCGGCGGCCCCACCCGCGGGGTGGCGGACAATGAAGCGGCCAACGCAGACGCATCACGATGAGCTCCACCGACGACGACGACGACCGCACCCTCATCCGGCCGCCGGTGCCCCCGGCGCCTGCGGGTGCCGCCGCGCCGGTGCCTGCGGCGGCCACCGATGCGCCCGACGACGACCGCACCGTGTTCGCCGCGCCGCCGCCCTACACCACCGAGCCGCCCGCGCCGCGCGCGCCGCGCGCGCCGACGCCCGACGACGACATGGGCAATGCGCTGCCGGTGGGCACGCGGCTGGGCGAGTTCGAGCTGACGCGGGTGCTGGGTGAAGGCGGCTTCGGCATCGTCT
>NZ_CAXFDV010000654.1:0-14415 GCF_964001545.1 uncultured Aquincola sp. | reverse complement strand
TCCATTTCCACGATCTCGGGCCGGTTGGGCGAGACGATGGCCACCCGGTCGCCACGCTGCAGGCCTTGCGCCCGCAGCGCATGGGCCAGCTGGTTGGAACGTGCTTCCAGCGCGCGGTAGGTCAGCACCTGGCTGCCGAACAACACGGCCGGCCGCTCGGGCCAGAAGCGCGCACTGCGCGCGAGGTAGATGCCGAAGTTCATTTCGCTTGTCTCCCACAGGGTGACCCCAGTCTAGGAAGCGATGAACCCGGTTTGGATAATCAAACAGGCCGCTTTGATAATGCAGTGGAATCACCCCACAAAGGCATGGCCATGGCGCTGCGGCTGGACGACCTCGACTACTTCCTGGCGGTGGCACGCCACCGCACGGTGCGGCGCGCGGCGGTGGAGCTGGCGGTCTCGCAACCCGCGCTCACCAAGGGCATCCAGCGGCTGGAGGCGGAGCTGGGCTTTCCGCTGTTCCACCGCAGCCGGCGCGGCATGGAACTCACCGCCGCTTCGGCGCGCTTTTTCGAGCGGTTGGCCACCTTGCGCGGCAGCCTGGGCGAAGCCATCAAGGAAGCGGCCGACCTGCACCTGGGCGAGCTGGGCACGCTGCATGTGGGCGTGTCGCCGCTGTATGCCAACCAGTTGTTCGTGCCGGCCTGCGTGCGCCTGAACCAGGAAAGGCCGGCCGCCCGCGTGTCGGTGCTCATCCACCTGAACGACGCGCTGCTGACGGCGCTGCGCCGTGGCGACATCGACCTCAGCATCAACGCGCTGCCGGCCGAGCTGCCCGACGACTTGCGCGCCCTGCCCTTGATGACCGACGACCTGTGCCTGGTGGTGCGTGAAGGCCACCCGCTGCTGGCCCGCCGGCGCCTGCGGCTCAAGGCCCTGGCGCAGGCGCAGTGGATGCTGCCCGGGCTGGCCGTGGCCGCCCGCCGTGCGGTGGAAGGCCGTCTGGCCGAAGCGGGGCTGCCGCCGCCCCAGGTGGTGGTGGAAGTGAACAACACCGCGGCCCAGTTGCTGGACCTGGTGCGCCACAGCGACCTGGTGTCGCTGATGAGCGCGGCGATGCTGTCGGGGCCTGCCGGCCAGGGCCTGGCGGCACTGCCGATGGCCGAGGCGCGTTTCCGGCGCCAGATCGGCATCGTGACGCGGGCCGGCAGCGCGCTGCCACCGTTGGGGCAGCGGCTGGTGGAGATCCTGGCCGGCGCTGCGCCGCCGGGCCAGGGGGCTGCTTAGAAGGTGCTCCAGTCGTCGTCGCTGGCCACGGCCACCGGGGCCGGGGCCGGCGCCTTGGCCACGGGCCGCGGCGCGGCGGCGGCCGGGCTCGGCGTGGGGCGGGCGACCGGGCGCACGGCGGGTGCTGCGGTACGCGCACGCGCCGGTGCCGCAGCGCGCGGCTTGGCGGCCACAGGGGCGCTGGGGCGCGGCGCGGCCACCGACACCGGGGCCACGGGGGCAAGCGGGGCCGTCCGGCTGGCCGTCGGCGCATCGCGCCCGCCCACCTGGAACACCGCCACGGCGTTGACCAGCTGACCGGCCTGCGTCTTCAGGCTTTCGGCCGCGGCGGCGCTTTGTTCCACCAGCGCAGCGTTCTGCTGCGTGCCCTGGTCCATGCGGCTGACCGCTTCGCCCACCTGCTTGACGCCGTTGGCCTGCTCATCGCTGGCCGAGGTGATCTCGGCCACGATGTGGGTCACCTGCTTGACCGAGTCCACGATCTCGCCCATGGTGGTGCCGGCCTGGCCCACCAGCGCCGTGCCCTTTTCCACCTGCTCGACGCTGCGGCCGATCAGGCCCTTGATCTCGCGCGCGGCCTCGGCGCTGCGCTGCGCCAGGCTGCGCACTTCGCCGGCCACCACGGCAAAGCCGCGGCCCTGCTCGCCGGCCCGCGCGGCTTCCACCGCCGCGTTCAGCGCCAGGATGTTGGTCTGGAAGGCGATGCCATCGATCACGCCGATGATGTCGCCGATCTTGCGGCTGCTTTCGCTGATCTCCTGCATGGTGGCCACCACCTGGCTCACCACCTGGCCGCCCTGCTCGGCCACCGCCGAGGCGCCTTGCGTCAGCTCGTTGGCCTGGCGGGCGCTGTCGGCGTTGTTGCGCACCGTGGCGCCCAGCTGGTCCATCGTGGCCGCGGTTTCCTGCAGGGCGCTGGCCTGCTGCTCGGTACGCATGCTCAGGTCCTGGTTGCCCTGGGCGATCTGCGCACTGGCGGTGGCCACGCTCTCGGCGTTCTGCCGCACGCCCGAGACCACCTGCGCCAGCCGCTGCTGCATGCCGCGCAGCGCGCTCAGCAGCTGGCCGACCTCGTCGGCCTGGCCTTCGGGGATGGGGCTGGTCAGGTCGCCGTCGCGCACCGCATCGGCGGCGCGCACCGCGGCGGCCATCGGGTGGGTGATGGAGCGGGTGAGGTAGAGCGCCAGCAGGCCGCCCACGGCCACGGCCAGCACCGAGGCCAGGCCCACCATCAGCAGCGAGCGCTGGGTGTCGGCCTTGGCATCTTCCGAAGCCTCGGCCATCTGGCCTTCGAACAGCTTGACCTGGTCGGCCAGGGCCTTGAGGTACTCGCCCTGCACCGCATAACGCGGGCCGTACAGCAGCGCCGACGCCTCGGCGGGCTGCTGGGCCTGGGCCAGCTTGGCCACGTCGTAGGTGAAGTCGAAGTACTGCTGGTTCAGCGCCGCGGCCTTCTCCACCGCCGCCTTGCCGTCTGCCGTGAAGGCCAGGCGCTGCAGGTCGGCCAGCAGCTTCTGGGCCTTGTCGCGGTTGGCGTCCAGCGTCGCCTTGTTGGGCGCCTGCTTGTCGGCCGACTGCAGCAGGATCAGGTTGCGTGCCACGCGGGCCGAATCCACCACCAGATAGGCCAGGCTCTGGGCGCTCTGGGTCTTGACGTGGAGGTTGTCGTTCAACAGCACGATCGAGTCACGCAGCTTGAGCATGTGGCTCAGGCCGATGCCGGCCACGAGCAGCAGCGCAGCCAGCACCACGCCGAAGCCAAAGCCCAGGCGCTTGCCGATGGTGAGGTTCTTGAAGAAGGTCATGGGTGGGAGGTCATCAATGATCCGGCGTGAACAGAAGCCGGCTGCTCCCGTTATCGGCCACTCACCCGCCGGATTGATGGCGGCGCCGCAGCCAGCCGCCCATTGCCGCCATGCCGCCCAGCATCAGCGCCCAGGTGCCGGGCTCGGGCACCGCCTGAGTGACGCTGGCCACGCCGGTGCCGATCTGCTGGCCGTCGGACCAGGCCATCACCGCGAACTGGCTGGTGACGGTGGTGCCGGGCTGGCTGGCGGCCAGCGCAAACCACAGGTTCTGGTGACCATCGACGAAGCTGGAGACGCGGTCGAGGGCGGCGTCCCAGGTGGCTTCGGGCGTCTGCTCGCCGCGGGTGGTGGTGAAGGCGGTGCGCACGTCGGCGATCAGGCTGTCTTCCAGCACCGTCGGAAAGCTGGTGCCCCAGGCGATGCCGCGGGCCGCCTGGGCGGCAGCGGTGTTGAGCATCAGCACCAGGTGCGTCTGGCCGGCGCTGCCGTCGCCGGGCAGGTCGTCGATCAGGCCGACCATCAGCGCCGCCAGCGGCCGGTTGCTGCTGGACTTGCGGAACACGTCGGTGATGGTGCCGCCGCTGGCGGCCACCTGCGCCGGCCAGCTGGCGCCGCTGTTGAACTCATAGCCGTTGAAGATGCCGATGCCGTAGATGGTGCCGGCGTAGCCGTCGGGCAGGCCCAGGCCGGTGATGCTGTAGGACAGCTCGATGTCCTCGGCCGCGGTGAGGGCATGGGCCGGCAGGGCCAGCGCCGCGGTGGCGGCCAGGGCCAGCAGCTGGCGGGCCGGCAGGCGGACGGCTGGCAGGGTGTGGGGGGTCATGGCGCGCTCCTCGGGTGGTTGTGGGTGGGGGTCCATGGTGCGCAGCCACCGTTTGCCCACCGTTAGCGGCGGGTCCCGCGTCCGCGGGGCGCGGGCTGCCTTCAGGCGGCGCTGCGGCCCAGCGCGAGGCCGACGGCCTCGGCCAGCGGCAGCTGCCGCCCCTGGTCGTACAGGGCCTGCGCGGCCGCCATGCCGCCCAACTGCACCGCGGCCAGCCGGCGCACGCGGCGCAGGTCGAAGTCGTCGCCCGGGCCCAGGGCGCCGAAGTGCGTCTGCCAGTAATCGGCGGCAAAGGCGGCCAGGCGCAGCGCCGCCTGCGGCTGGCGGGTGTGGGCCAGCGCGCGCGGCAGGTTCCACAGGCCATAGGCCAGGTCGTGCGAAGCCACGTTGCGCCAGGCCACGCGCAGGCATTCGCGGAAGGCGGTGACCGCCTCGGGCCAGCGGCGCAGCTCGCTCAAGGCATTGCCGTAGACGTTGAGCGACTGGCTCAGCCGCCGCCAGTCCTGCTGGGCGGCGGCGCTGTCCAGCACCGGCAGCAGGGCCTGCAGCGCCTCGGCATGGCGGCCGGCCGACTGCGCGATGACGGCCAGGTTGTAGCGCCCGCTGTTGACCGCATGTTCCTGCCCCAGCGCCTGCCAGGCCGCCAAGGCGCGGCGGTGCAGCGCCAGCGCCTCGTCGCGGCGCCGGAAGTGGGCGTTGAACACGAAGGCCCGCAGCGCCAGCAGGCTGGCCGCCAGTTCGTCGTCGGCGCCGCGCGGCAGGCAGGCTTCGGCCTGGTCGATCAGCGGCAAAGCGGCGTTGCCATCGCGCCGGCTGCGCCACAGCACCCGCGCCAGCGCATGCAGGGCACGGGCCCGCAGCGCGGGCGGAGCTGCGGCCGGCAGCTGGTCCAGGCCGGCCTGCGCATGGGCCAGCGCCGCATCGCGACGGCCGGCGACGAACAGCAGCGGCCCCAGCAGCGAGCAGCCGCGCGCGCGCAGCAGCGGATCGGCGCAGGCGGCCACCGCCGCCTCGGCCTGCGCCAGCGCATGGGTAGGCAGTTCCACGTCTTCCAGCACGCGGCGCAGCGGCAGCAGCAGCGTGATGGCTTCGGCCGGCGCGCCGTCGGCCACCGCGCTGGTGAGCGCCGCGTCCAGGTTGGGCAGTTCCTGCCGCAGCGCGGGCAGCCAGGGCGTGGGCGGCAGCGCCGCGGCCCAGGCGGCCAGGCAGGCCCGGTGGCGCGCGCGCCAGCCGCGCAGCGTGGCTTCGTCCTGCTGGGCGGCGACGAATTCGCGCACCGGCTCATAGAGCTGAAAGCGCAGCGGGCCCTCGTCGCGCCGGGCGCCGTCGGCCCCGCCGGCGCGGGTGTGCACCAGCGATTGGGCATGCAGCTCGTCCAGCGGCAGGGCCACGGCGGCAGGGCCGCTGCCCTCCACCTCGCCCAGCGCCGCCAGCGTGGCGCCGCCGTGGAACACCGCCAGCGCGCCGGCCAGCCGCTGTTGCTGCGGCGTGAGCTGCCGCCAGCTCCAGTCGATCACCGCCCGCATCGATGCGTGCCGGGCGGCCGGGCCGAAGGGTGTGGCCGCGGCGGTACCGGCACGGGCCAGCAGCGCCAGCCGCGGCGCCTGGCCGGCCGGCTGCAGCGGCGGCGCGGCCAGCAGGCCGGCCAGCTCGGCCAGCGACAGGCTGCGCAGCCGCGGCGCCGCCAGTTCCAGCGCCAGCGGCATGCCTTCCAGCTGCTGCAGCAGGGCCAGCACCGCCGGCTCGTCGCCCGCGCGCAGCCGAAAGCCCGGGCGCACCGCCTGCGCCCGGTCGAGCAGCAGCGCCACCGCGGGGTTGCGCGCCAGCGCGGCCAGGTCGGCGCCGGCTTCGGGCAGCGGCAGCGGCTCCAGCGGCAGCAGCTGTTCGCCCGCCAAGCCCAGCGGGCGCCGGCTGGTGACCAGCAGCACCAGGCCCGGCAGCGCCGCCAGCCAGTCCTGCACCACGGCCGTGGCCGCCTCGGGCAGCTGCTCGAAGTTGTCCAGCACCAGCAGCACCCGGCGGCCTTGCAGCAAGGCGGTGACGGCGGCCGGCGAGCCGCCCGATCCGGCCGGCGCGCCCAGCGCGGCGGCCACGGTGTCCACCAGCTGCGGCGCATTGCCGCAGGAGGCCAGCGGCGCGAAGGCCACCAGGTCGAACGGCGGGCTGGCGCCTTGGCCGCGCGCGAACTCCACCGCCAGGCGCGTCTTGCCGCTGCCGCCCGGGCCTTGCAGCGTGACCAGGCGCGCCCCGGCGGCCAGCCGGCGGGCCAGGCGGGCCGCCGGTTCGGCCAGGCCGAAGGCCGGCGTCAGGTAATGCGGCAGCAGCTGCGCCTCGGGCGCCGGCCGGGGGGCCTGCGGCCGGGCCTCCAGCCGCTCATGCAGCGCGGCCAGGCGCGCCCGCTCGTCGCCGATCCAGTCGTCGTAGAAACCCGGCAGCAGCTCGCCGCGGTACAGCGCCCGGGCGGCGATGGCGTCGCCTTCGTGCAGCGCGCGCTCGAACTCCTGCACGTCGCAGGCCACCACGCCGGGCTGCAGCCGCACGCCCAGCCGGTCGGCCTGCAGGGCGGGCCGCAGGCCGGCCGATTCCAGCGCCGACTTGACGGTGGACAGCGCCTGCCGCAGCCGGTTGCGCGCCACGGCCTGGGCCACGCCGGGCCACAGCAGCTCGACCAGCACCTCGCGCGGGTGCTGCTGCTGCGGCCACAGCGCCAGCCGGGCCAGCAGCGCCATCGCGGCGCGGCCGGGCAGCCGCAGCGGTGCCTCGGCGGCCGGGTGCTGCAACTCGAAACCGCCCAGCAGGCGCAGCTGCCAGCGCGGCGGCGCCTGCACGTCGGGCGTGTCGCACTGCACGTGGTCGACCATCGCGGCTCCTGGGCCCGGCTGGGCGCGGGCGTTGGCATGGGATGCCGCGACTGTAGACCGGACGCGCGCTGTTCAGCCGTCGGCCACTTCCAGGTCGGCGCACAGCACCTGCAGGCTGCCGGCCCGTTCAAACGCCACCGACAGCGTGCGGCACATGCGGCCGCCCTGCAGCGTGAGGTAGGGCCGGGTGACCTGCACCACGCCGGGCTGGCGCAGGGCGCGCCGGAAGTAGGCGCGCCGCGACCAGTTGGCGCGGCTGCAGTCGAACAGCGGCGCGAACTGCGGTGCGTCGCCCATGGAGTGCATCGAATGCCCCTGGCGGAAGGCGGCTTCGCCGACCTGCCGGCCTTCATGGTCGAGCAGGTAGCACACCGATGCCTCCGCCAATGCCAGAAACGCGGCGCCGGCTTCGGCCAGCGGCCGGCCCTGGGCCAGGTCGCCACAGGCCTGCGACAAGGCCGCGCGGTGCGGGGCCAGGCGGCGGCCGATGTCGGCAGGCTCCTTCATCAGCGCCGGGTCGAAGCTGCGCCAGGCCTGTGCCAGCCGGTCCAGCGGCGCCGGGTGGGGGCCGGCTTCGGGCCCCGGGCGGCCGAAGAAGTAACCCTGCACCAGGTCGACGTCGCAGTCCAGCGCCACATGGGCGCCCTGCAGCGTCTCGATGCCTTCCATCAGCACCAGCGCGCCGCATTCGTGCAGCAGGGCCACCATCTGCGCCACGATGCGCATCGGCCCGGTGCCGTGCTTGGCGCGCAGCAGCACATGGCGGTCGAGCTTGACGATGTGTGGCCGCAGCTCGAACACGCGCTCGAAGTTGGAATGGCCGGCCCCGAAGTCGTCCAGCGCGATCAGGCAGCCGGCCTCACGCAGCGCCTGCACGCCCTGGCGCAGCGCGTCGTCCAGGCCCAGCGGCGACTCCAGCACCTCGATGACCAGCCGCTCGGGCGGCAGGCCGGAAGCGGCGATGGCCTGCAGGACGGGCGCGACGCCGCGCTGCAGCGAAGCCGGGTCGAGGTTGACGAACAGCCACTGCCCCGGCGCGGCGGCTGGCGTCTGCGCAAAGTGCCGCAGGTGGGCGTGCAGCCCGCGCAGGTCCAGCGCCGCCCGCTGGCCCGGCGAACGCTGGCTGGCGAACAAGGCGGCCGGCGGCAGCGGCTGGCGGTCGGCCAGGCGCTCGGCGCGCAGCAGCGCTTCCCAGCCGACGACACGGCCATGGCTGAGGCTGAGGATGGGCTGGAAGGCCGAAGCCAGCCGCAGCGCATCGAGCGCGGGCGGCGCCTCTCCCACACAACCTACCTGCGACCCCCAGACCTCCGCTGCCGACATCCACTGCGCCCGTTCACCCCCCCGCACCACGCGCAGCCAACAGGGGGATAGCTGCCGGCCACCCTGCTTATCGGCGCCGGGCCCGGCTACTCAAGCACCAGTTGCCGGGCGATGGTGCTGGACTGGCTCAGCAGCACGTCGGCCGCGGTGGGCGTGAGCCGGCCATCGGCCACCGCCGCCAGCGCCAAGCTGTCGAAGCGCTGCAGCGCCGCCAACGCGAAGTTGAAGCTGTACTGCGCGGCCGCGCCGGTGTCGGTGTAGCCCATGGCCATCCAGCGGTGGGCATCGTCAGCGGCCTGGGTCAGCGCCTGGGCGCCGGTGCGCAGCTGCTGGTCCAGGTGGTGCACCGCGGCGCTGACCACATGGCTGAAAGGCGCCCGCGTGCGGGTGGTCACGCTGCCGCCCAGGCAGTTGTCGCTGGGCGTCTTGGCCGGGCCCAGGTCACGCAGTCGCACGCTGGTGCGGCCCATGCGCTGCACCACGTCGCCGTGCGAGGTGGCCGCCACCCACCAGGTGTCAGGTCGACTGGTATCGAGGCGTATCAGCAGGCCGCAGCAGGCGACCCACTTGTCTAGACAAGTCGGGCGGCGGCTCCGCACGAGCCCCGTCGCCGAACGGCGCCGGGTGAGGCATGCTGGTGGACCCAAGGAGGAGTCAGCCATGCACCAGCAGATCTTCGTCAACCTGCCCATCAAGAACATGCAGCGCTCACGCGCGTTCTTCGAGTCGCTGGGCTACCAGTTCAACCCGCAGTTCAGCAACGAGCGGGGCGCCTGCCTGGTGCTGGGCGAGCACCTGCATGCCATGCTGCTGGTGGAAGACTTCTTCAAGACCTTCACCGACAAGGCGATTGCCGATGCCCGGCAGACCACCGAGGTGCTGGTGTGCCTGTCCTGCGACAGCCGCGAGCAGGTGGACACGCTGGTGGCCAAGGCGCTGGCTGCCGGCGGTCAGGCGCCGCGGCCGCCGCAGGACCACGGCTTCATGTACGGCCACTCGTTCGAAGACCTGGACGGCCATGTGTGGGAGCTGGTGGCCATGTTCGGCACGCCGCCCGCGCAGGGCTGAAGGCGCTTCAGCCCGCGACCGTCAGCCCTTGCATTGGCGGAACACGTCCGGGCTGGTGTTGAAGCCGTCGATGCGCCAGCCCTGGGCGGTCCAGGTCAGGCTCATCGCACCGGCCAGGTCGATGCGTGTGTTGCCGCGGCGGGAGACGGGCGGCTGGTCCAGCCGCGGTGGCGGCTCGGGCGCCAGCAGATCGCGCAGCGTCATCTGCCGCGTGGTGGCGGGCACGCCGGGCAGGCAGCGGGCGGCCTGGCGCATCACGCTGGCCGGCGCCTTCACGGTGTCCGGGCCTTCCACGAACTCGAGCTGCGGCAGCGACAGCTGCTGCAGCGCCGCGCCATCACCGCGTGCCACGGCGCCCCGCAGCTGCTGCCAGAAGAGGTCGAAGGCCACATCGCGGTCCACCGAGCTGCTGCAGCCGGCGCCGCCGGGCGCCAGCGTGACCGTGGCCGGCAGCTGCAGCGCGCCGCAGGCCGCGGGGGTGAAGGCCAGGGCATAACCGCCTTCGCCACTGCGCCGCACGTCCACCCGCTGGCGCTGGCCCAGCGTCTCGTCCTGCCAGTCGAAGCGCCAGCTGCCGTCGGGCTGCGGACGTGCGGTGCCGGCGCTGCTGAAGTCGCACTCGCGCGTGCCGGCATGCAAGGCCACGCTCAGTTGCAGCGGCTGGCCGGCAGCATCGTGGCTGAGGCGGTAGCGGTGCTGCGCATCGGGCGTGCACACCAGCTGCCGTGGCAGCGGCGCTTCGGGCGCCGCCATCGCGGCCAGGCCGGCGGCACTGGCCAGCAGCATGACAAACGGTCGAACGAACAGGGACTTCATCCGCCAAGGTTAGCCGCAGCGCGAGCGCTTCAAGGCGCCCGGCGCACGCCCAGCGCGGAGGCCAGCGTGCGGTCGGCATAGGTCACGCCATCGTGGCCCTGGCCGCGCATCGACTGGTTGCCGCCGATCACGCGCACGCGGCCGTTGTCCAGCACCTCGGAGACGATGGCCACATGGCCCTGCGCCGGGTTGTTGCCGCGCGGGAACACGATGACGTCGCCCGGCCGCACATGCTGCGCGTCCTGGGGCACCGCCCTGCCCCACTGCAGCCAGCTGCGTGCCGCGGCGCTGCCGGTGCCGCGCACGCCGGCCTGCTGCATCGTCCAGTTCACGAAGGACGAGCACCACGAGGTTTCGTCGTTGCGCGCGCGCAGGCTGGTGGCCTGGTGGTACTGCAGCACCCGGGCTTCGTCGCGCGGGCCGCGGATTTCATGCACACCCAGCTCGCCCTGCGCGATGGCCAGGTGGCGCGGCACGCCGGTCGCGGGGGCCGTGGCCGGTGCGGGTGCGGGTGCCTGTGTGTTGGCGGCCGTGCCGCTCAACAGCCCCTGGCGGCCCAGCGCGGTCTCGATCGACTGGGTGCGGCGCTGCTGGTCGGCCAGCAGCACGGCCTGCAGCTCGCGCTCGCTGGGCCGGTGGCCCAGCTGCTGCTGCGCCACGTTGGCATAACCGCTGCCCGCGCGGCCGCCGCCGGGCAGCTGAAAGCGCTGGCCGGTGGACGCATCGACGAAGCTGTGAAAGCGCAGCTGCGTCAGGTGGTGCGCATCCAGCGGCTGGCCGCGCAGGCTGTCGAGCTGGCCCAGGAAGCGCCGCGCCGCCGAAGGCGACTGGTTGTACAGGTCGAGGTAGGCACTGGCCAGCCGCGGGTGGGCCGGGTCCAGGCCGGCCTGGCGGGCCGCGGCTTCATAGGCCGGCAGCTGGCGCTGCAGGGTCTGCAGCTGGCGCCGGTCGGCATCGGCCGGGCTGGCGGCCGCATGCTGGTACGAGAACGAGCCCTGGTTGCGCGCCGCATTGCCGGGGTCGCGGTGGCCACCATAGGCATCGGTGCGGCCGCCATCGGGCAGGCGCGTGCCTTCAGCATTGCCGATGACGATGGCTGCACCGGCGCGCGAGCCCAGGCCGGGGTCGGTGAAGTGACGCAGGTCCAGCCGCGCACGGCCCGCTGCGGCGGCCGTGGTGCCCGTGGCTGCGGCGCCGGCCGACGCATGGGCGCCGGGCAGCTGCCGCAGCACCACCGGCACGCGCAGCAGCTCGCCGATGTGCAGCAGGTCGGGGTCGCGGCCGCCGCCGTCGGCCGGGCCAGCATGGCCATCGGCCTGCGAAGGGTCCATGCCATTGGCGCGCATCAGCGCCTCGGCGCTCACGCCGTGCTGGCGGGCGATGTCGGTCAGCGTGTCGCCGCGCTGCACGCGGTAGGGCTGCAGTTGCATGAGGGTCTCCGAAGGATGCCGCTCATTGCAACTGCCGGCGCCTGGCGGCGCCAGCTGGGGTGCGCCGCACTGGGGTGCGCCACAGGTCGGCGCTTCAGCCCGCGGTGCGGAACACCGCCAGCGTGCGATGTGGCGCGCCGCCTCGTCGGCGGACTCGGGACGCCGCCCACCTGGCGCACCATCCGGTGCGTCAGTCGCACGGCGGCGGCCACGCCCAGCGCGCGGGCCGGCAGCACCACCTCGGCCGGCGCCCGGGCGGTGTCGCAGGCCACGCGCTGCTGCTTGAGCTGCTCGAACTCCGCGGCCATCGACACACCTGTCAAGCCACGTGGCCCCGGGGCGTCACAGCATCATGCCGCCCGACACTTCCACCCGCTGGCCGGTGATCCAGCCGCTGCCCTCCGCCAGCAGCGCGGCCACCGCGCCGCCCACGTCGTCGGGCAGGCCCACGCGGCCCAGCGCGGTGACGCTGGCGATCTGCTGGTTCATGGCCTTGTTGTCGCGCACCACGCCGCCGCCGAAGTCGGTCTCGATGGCGCCGGGCGCCACCGTGTTGACGCGGATGCCCCGCGGCCCCAGTTCCTTGGCCAGGTAGCGGGTGAGCACCTCCACCCCGCCCTTCATCACCGCATACGCCGCATAGCCCGGGAAGCTGAAGCGCGCCAGCCCGCTGGAGGTGTTGACGATGCGCCCTCCATCAGCCAGCAGCGGCAGCAGCGCCTGCGTGAGGAAGAACGGGCCCTTGAGGTGGATGCGGGCCAGCAGGTCGAACTGCTCTTCGGTGGTGTCCGCAAAACTGGCGTGCAGGCCGATGCCGGCGTTGTTGACCAGGAAGTCGAACTGCGGCCGCTGCCAGGTCTCGGTCAGCGCCTGTTTCACCTGCGCTGCAAAGGCCGCGAAACTGGCACTGTCGGCCAGATCGAGCGGCAGCGCCACGGCGCGCCGGCCCAGCGCCTGCACCTGTTGCACCACGGCCTGCGCTTCGGCCTGGTTGCGCTGGTAGGTGAGGATCAGGTCCACGCCCTGCTCGGCCAGGGCCAGCGCCGTGTGGCGGCCCAGGCCGCGGCTGGCGCCGGTGATGAGGGCGATGCGGGGGGTGGGGGTCGTGCTGCTCATGGGGAACTCCTGAAGAGGTGTTGGTGAAGGCACTTTAGGTGTTCACCCAGCGCGGATAAAGCGCCATAAATTTGCCACAGTGTTCACCCGCAGCGCACAATGGCCACCATGCAGCTCGACGAACTCCGCATCTTTGCCCGCGTCGCGGAACTGGCCAGCTTCACCCGCGCGGCCGAGCAGCTGGGCCTGGCCAAAGGCCGCATCTCCGCCGCGGTGCAGCAGCTGGAAGCCAGCGTGGGCAGCCGGCTGCTGGAGCGCAGCACCCGGCACGTCAAGCTCACGCCCGATGGTGAGCAGTTCCTCGAACGCTGCCAGGAACTGCTGGCCGATGCCGAGCAGCTGCAGGCGATGTTCCAGCCCGCGGCCAGCGGCCTGCGCGGTCGCCTGCGCATCGACCTGTCGGGCACGATGGCGCGCGACCTGGTGATCCCGCGGCTGCCCGAGTTCATGGCCGCGCATCCGCTGCTGGAAGTGGCCATCAGCACCACCGACCGTCGGGTGGACCTGGTGCGCGAAGGCTTCGACTGCGTGCTGCGCGTGGGCACGCTGGGCGACATCGACCTGGTGGCGCGCCCGCTGGGCCAGCTGGCGATGTGGAACCTTGCCAGCCCCGACTACCTGCGCCGCCATGGCACGCCCCGGCGCCTGGCCGACCTGGCGCAGCACCGCGTGGTGCACTACGCGGCGCGCCTGAGCCTGCAAGGCGCCAGCTGGGACTACCTGGAAGGCGGCGAGCCGCGGCTGCTGCCCATGCGCGCCAGCGTGGTGGTCAATGGCACCGATGCCTACCAGGCCGCCTGCCTGGCCGGCCTCGGGCTGATCCAGGTGCCGGTGCACGGCAGCCGTGCGCTGGTGCAGGCCGGCCGGCTGGTGCCGGTGCTGCCGCAGCACACCGCACCGCCCATGCCCGTGTCGCTGCTGTACGCGCCGCGCCGCCACCTGCCACCACGGGTGCAGGCGGCGCTGCAGTGGCTGGCGCAGGTGGTGGGGCCCGCCCTGGCAGAACAGGTGCCTTGAAGGCCGGTGCGAAGCCGGTGCTCAGCTGTGCGGCGGCAGCGGCGCGTCGGCCACCACCCGGTTGCGACCACCCTGCTTGGCCGCGTACAGGCGCTGGTCCACCTGGGCCAGCAGCGCGGTCAGGCTCTGGTTCGCCTGGCCCGCTGCGGCGGTCACGCAACCCACGCTGACACGCACCTGCAGACCGGGCGACAAGCGGTGCCAGTCCTCGCGTTCCACCGCGGCGCGCACCCGCTCGCACACACCGAGCGCGGTGGCCGGGCTGACACCCGGCAGCAGCAGGCCGAATTCTTCGCCGCCATAGCGGGCGGCCAGGTCCATCTCGCGGCAGCTGGCGCTCAGCAGCCGGCCCACGCGGCGCAGCACCTCGTCGCCCACCTGGTGCGAATGCCGGTCGTTGATGTCCTTGAAATGGTCCACGTCGATCAGCGCCAGCGCGAAGCAGCGGCCCTGCGCCAGGCCCTGGTGCAGGTCGGCCAGGGCCGCATCAAAGGCGCGCCGGTTGGCGATGCCGGTCAGGCCGTCTTCCAGCGAGGCACGTTCGAAACGCTCGGCGCGCAGGCGGTTGAAGGTGGCCTCGGCCTGGGCGCGGCCGGTCTCGTACTTCACCTCCAGCGCGCGGGCGTGCATCTGCGCCCGGTCGGACGCCAGCTGCGCATAGTGCGCATGGAACTGCTTGTGCCAGTGCAGGGCCGCGGCATGGTCGCCCAGCGCCTCGTGCACGTCGCACAGCAGGCGGCAGCAGCTTTGCAGGTAGGCCGCGTCGCCCGTGGGCGCCAGCAGCGCATGGGCGGCTTGCAGGCGCTGCAGCGCAGCCGCGGGCTGCACGTCCTGCAGGTCCATCTCGGCCAGGTTCAGCAGCGCGATGGCGGCGGCCACGCCGCCGTCCTCGCCCGCTTCGTCATGCACTGCCTGCAACGTGAG
>NZ_CAXFDV010000653.1:0-5158 GCF_964001545.1 uncultured Aquincola sp. | reverse complement strand
GAACAGGTGCGCCGGCTGTTCGCCGGGCTGCAGCAGCACGTCGCCCTCGTGGAAGTAGGCGATGTCCACGTGGTCGCGCACCAGCTGGCGCTCGTCGGCCGTCAGGCAGTCGAAGGGCGAGGCGTGGAAATTGAAGGCGCTGGGCATGGCGGGCATCTCCCCGGCCCATTCTGGGCATGGCGGCTGACGCGCAGCTTGAGCTGGCGCAGACCTGGCCGCCTAAGATCCGCGGTCATGCGACCCGGCTTCAACTACAAGCACCTGCACTACTTCTGGGTGGTGGCCAAGGAAGGCGGCATGGCCCGCGCCGCCGAGCGGCTGGACGTGGCGGTGCAGACCGTCAGCGCCCAGGTGCGCGAGCTGGAACAGGCGCTGGGCCATGCGCTGCTCAAGCCGGCCGGCCGTGGCCTGGCCTTGACCGAAGCGGGTGAGGCCGCGCTGCGCCAGGCCGACCAGATCTTCCAGCTGGGTGAGCAGCTGCCCGACGTGGTGCGTGATGCGGCCACGCAGCCGGCGCTGCGGCTGGCGGTGGGCATCAGCGACGGCCTGCCCAAGATCGTGGTGCATCGGCTGATCATGCCGGTGCTGGCCGAGCCGGGGCTGCGGCTGCTGTGCCATGAAGGCGGCTTCGACGAGCTGCTGGCCGAGTTGGCGCTGCACAAGCTGGACCTGGTGCTGTCGGACCGGCCGGCGCCGGTCAATGCCAACCTCAAGCTGTACAGCCATGCACTGGGCGGCTCCGAGCTGGGCTGGTACGCGCCGGCCGCGCTGGCGGCCGCGGCGCGCAAGGGCTTTCCGCAGTCGCTGGCACAGGTGCCGGTGCTGCTGCCCACCGCGCATGCCACGGTGCGGGTGCAGATCGACACCTGGTTCGCGCGCCATGGCGTGCGGCCCAATGTGGTGGGCGAGTTCGAGGACAGCGCGCTGCTCAAGACCTTCGGCGCCGGCGGCATGGGCGTGTTTCCGGCCGCGCTGCTGGTGCACGACGACCTGGTGGAGCATTACCGCGTCAAGCCGGTGGGCGGCTGCGATGGCGTGCGCGAGCAGTTCTTTGCCATCGGCACCGAGCGGCGGGTGCAGCACCCGTTGATCCGCCGGCTGGTGGAGGCGGCGGAAGGTTGACTCAATGGTCGTCGTCGTGGCCGGGCGTTTCCACGCCCAGCAACTGGTGCAGCCGCGGGCTGGTGGTGGTGTACTGCAGGTGCACCGCCTTGTCGGGGAACACATGCCGCACCGCGCCGAAGGCGGCCAGCGTGGCTTCGTGGAAGCCGCAGAGGATGAGCTTCTTCTTGCCCGGGTAGGTGACCACGTCGCCCACCGCGAAGATGCCGGGCTCGCTGGTCTCGAACTTCTCGGTGTCCACCACCAGCTGCTTGCGCTCCAGCGCCAGGCCCCAGTCGGCGATCGGGCCCAGCCGCGGGCTGAGTCCGAAGAACACCAGCAGCTCGTCCAGCGGCATCACCCGCGTGACGCCGTCGCCACCCAGCACCTTGAGGGCACTCAGCCGGCCGTCGGTCACTTCGATGCCGCTGACCTGCCCGGCCGCGAACTGCATGCGCTGCGCCTCGCACAAGGCGCGCATGCGGCTGATGGCGGCGGGCTCGGCCTGGAACACATCGCGCCGGTGCAGCAGGGTGACGCTGGCAGCCGCCTGCGGGCCGGCTTCGGCCAGCCGGTTGGCCCACTGCAGCGCGCTGTCGCCGCCGCCCACCACCACCACGTGGCGGCCGGCGAAGCGGGCCGCATCGTCCACCCGGTAGTGCAGCTGCGTGCCTTCGAACGCGGCCAGGCCCTCCACCCGCAAGGGCTTGGGCTGGAAGGCGCCCACGCCGCCGGCGATGAACACGGTCTTGGCGATGAACTGCAGCCCGCGGCGGGTGGCCACGTCGAAGCGGCCGTCGGGGCGGCGATGCAGCAGGCTCACTTCCTGGTCCAGGTGCAGCGGCGGCTTGAAGGGCGCAATCTGCTGCAGCAGCCGGTCGACCAGCTCGCGCCCGCTGGTGGCGGGCAGGCCGGGGATGTCGTAGATGGGCTTGTCGGCGTACAGCTCGATGCACTGGCCGCCGGGCTGGGGCAGTGAATCGACCACGTGGGCGCCGATCTCCAGCAGGCCCAGCTCGAACACCTGGAACAGCCCGACCGGGCCGGCACCGACGATCAGCGCGTCGGTCTCGATCATGGGATCAGCGGATCAGCTCGGGCAGCTTGCCCGTGCGGTCCTTCCACTCGTCGGCGTCGGGCAGCGAGGCCTTGCGCTTGGTGATGCTGGGCCACTTCTTGGCCAGGTCGGCATTGAGCTGGATGAAGTGCTGCTGGTCGCCCGGCACGTCTTCTTCCGGCACGATGGCGTTGACCGGGCACTCGGGGATGCACACGGCGCAGTCGATGCACTCGTCGGGGTCGATCGTCAGGAAGTTCGGGCCTTCGCGGAAACAATCAACGGGGCAGACGTCGACGCAATCGGTGTACTTGCAGCGAATGCATGCTTCGGTGACGACGTGGGTCATGGGGCTTCAGCCTCTGAAATGTTGAGGGCGGCAGCGCCGGATTCATGTGGCGGCCGCTCCATGAGAACTCTCGATTCTAAGCCGCGGGGTGGCCTGCGGCGGCGGTATGGGGCATGGTGGCCGCATGCGGGCTGCGGCCATCGGCAGCCAGCACCGGCCGCGCACCAGCGCCCACGGTGACGATGGCCGGCCGGCCCGCATGCAGCATGCTGGCCGCGGCCAGCGTGGCCACCTCGTGGTCGCTGGCGCGCTGGTCGGGCGTGCCGGCCTGCGACACCACCAGCACCGGCGTGTCGGCCGGCCAGCCGGCGTCCAGCAGGCGGCGGCTCAGCGCGCCCAACTGGCGGCCGGCCATGTAGAACACCTCGGTGTCGGCGCTGGGCGGCGTGGCCTCGGCCAGGCTGCCTTCCTTGGTCATCGCGGTGGACAGGCTGACGCTGCGGCCCAGGCCGCGGCGCGTCAACGGCCGCTGGGTGGCGGCCGCGGCAGCGATGGCGGCGGTGACGCCGGGCACCACCTCGCAGCCGATGCCTTCGGCGGCCAGCGCCAGCAGCTCTTCTTCCAGCCGGCCGAACACGCTGGGATCGCCCCCCTTGAGCCGCACCACGCGCCGGTACTGCTGCGCGCAGCGCACCAGCATCGCGTTGATCTCGGTCTGCTTGGGTGCATGGCAGAAGCCGCGTTTGCCGACGTCGATCCAGCGCGCCTGCGGCGCCAGCTCACGCAGCGCGGGGTCGGTGAGGGCGTCGAACAGCACCACCTCGGCCTCGGCCAGCCGGCGCGCGCCGCGCACCGTGATCAGGTCGGCCGCGCCGGGGCCTGCGCCGATGAAGACGACATGGCCGAGCGGCGGGCGGCCGGCGGCTTCGGTCACGCCGCTTCCTTGACCAGCAGCGCGCCGCTGGTGCGGTTGCTGGTGGGGTCGACCACGATCAGCGCACCGCCCACCCGGTTGCTGCCGTAGGGCTCCACCGGCAGCGGCTGCTGGGTTTCCACGGTCACTTCGCCGATCTCGTTGACGGCCAGTTCATGGGCATCGGTGGCGGCCAGGGTGTGGATGTCCAGCCGGTGGTCGATGCTGCTGATGCGCGCCTGCACCCAGCGGTTGCCATGGCGCACCCAGTACTTGCGGCCGACCACGGCGGGCTCGGTGTCCAGCCAGGCCAGCGTGGCCGAAAAGCGCTGCGTGGCCTGCAGGCTCTTGGGCGTGGCCACCCAGTCGCCGCGCGAGACGTCGAGCTGGCGGTCCAGCACGATGCCGGCCGACTGGCCCGCACGTGCCGCTTCCACCACCTCGCCGGCCAGGCGCACCTGGGCGACGGTGGCGACTTCACCGCTGGGGAACACCTGCACCGTGTCGCCGGCTTTCACTGCGCCGTGGGCGATGCGGCCCCACAGCGTGCGCGGCTGGTGGCCGGTGCCTTCGCCGTCGTCACGGGCCACGTACTGCACCGGCTGCAGCAGATCGCCTTCGCTGCGTTCCTGCGTGGTGGGCAGGGCTTCCAGCAGCTGCAGCAGCGAGGGGCCTTCGTACCAGTCGCAGGCCAGCGGCTGCGTCACGTTGTCGCCTCGCAGGGCCGAGACGGGGATGATGCCCGCCACTTCCACGCCGGCTTCCTGCGCGAAGTCGCGCAGGGCCTGGGCCACCGCCTCGAAGGCGGGGCGGATGTCGTCGATGGCGTCGATCTTGTTGACCGCGAACACGATGCCGGGCACACGCAGCAGCTTGGCCAGCAGGGTGTGGCGGCGGGTTTGCGGCAGCAGCTGCACCGGCTTGGCGCGCCAGTCGATCTTGGTGATGTCCACCAGCACCACCGCGGCATCGCTGCCGGCGGCGGCCGTCACCATGTTGCGGGTGTACTGCTCATGGCCCGGCGCGTCGGCGATGATGAACTTGCGCTGGCGGGTGGCGAAGTAGCGGTAGGCCACGTCGATGGTGATGCCTTGCTCGCGCTCGGCTTCCAGGCCGTCGGTCAGCAGGCTCAGGTCGATGGGCTGGCCGGCGGCGCGCTTTTCCAGCGTGTCGAGCTGGTCGGCCAGGATGGCGCGGCTGTCGTACAGCAGGCGGCCGATCAGCGTGCTCTTGCCGTCGTCGACGCTGCCGGCGGTCAAGAAGCGCAGGGCGCGGTGGTCGTGGGACACGGGGGCGGCGGTGCTCATCAGAAATAGCCTTCTTTCTTGCGGCGCTCCATCGAGGCGTCGGAAGTGCGGTCGTCCATTCGCGTGGCGCCGCGTTCGCTCACGGTGACCGTCAGCGTCTCGGCCACGATGTCGGTGGCATTGGCGGCCGGGCTTTCCACCGGGCAGGTGCAGGTCATGTCGCCCACGGTGCGAAAGCGCACCTGCGCGGTTTCCACCGTTTCGCCGGCTTCGGGCGGCGTGACCTCGGTCACCGGCACCAGCAGGCCCTTGCGGCGGATCACCTGGCGGTCGTGTGCAAAGTACAGGTTGGGCAGCGGGATCTGCTCGCGGGCGATGTACAGCCACACGTCCAGCTCGGTCCAGTTGCTGATGGGGAACGAGCGGAAGTGTTCGCCCGGCTTGTGGCGGGTGTTGAACAGCGTCCACAGCTCGGGGCGCTGCTCCTTGGGCTGCCATTGGCCGAAGCTGTCGCGGTGGCTGAAGATGCGCTCCTTGGCGCGGGCCTTTTC
>NZ_CAXFDV010000652.1:0-3348 GCF_964001545.1 uncultured Aquincola sp. | reverse complement strand
CCTCGGGCAAGGTGCTGGAGCGCACTGAGGTGCTGGAAATCCCCGGCCGCGTGTTCCGCAAGGAAGGCCTGGGCAAGGACGTCACCGACAAGTTCCTGGCCGGCCTGCCCGGCATCCAGAAAGAAGGCTGCGACGGCCTGATCACCAGCGCGCGCTGGGTGGTGCACCGCATGCCGGCGCACACCCGCACCGTGTGCCTGGAGTTCTTCGGCAACGCCAAAGATGCCGTGCCCAGCATCGTCGAGATCAAGGACTTCATGTTCGCCGAGGCGCGCCAGCCCGGCGGCGCCATCCTGGCCGGCCTGGAACATCTGGACGACCGCTATTTGAAGGCGGTGGGCTACGCCACCAAGAGCAAACGCGGCAGCACCAGCGCCAACGGCCTGCCCAAGATGGTGCTGATCGGCGACATCGTCGGCGACGACGAAGCCGCCGTGGCCCGCGCCACCAGTGAGGTGGTGCGCATCGCCAACAGCCGCGCGGGCGAAGGCTTCGTGGCCGTCAGCGCCGATGCGCGCAAGAAGTTCTGGCTCGACCGCAAGCGCACCGCCGCCATCGCGCGCCACACCAACGCCTTCAAGATCAACGAAGACGTGGTGATTCCGCTCGAACGCATGGGCGAGTACACCAACGGCATCGAGCGCATCAACATCGAGCTGAGCCTGCGCAACAAGCTGCAGCTGGTCGATGCGCTGGAGGCGTTTTTCCTGCGCGGCAACCTGCCGCTGGGCAAGAGCGACGATGCCGGCGACATTCCGAGCGCCGAGCTGCTGGAAGACCGGGTGCAGCAGGCGCTGCAGCTGCTGCGCGAAGTGCGCGTGCTGTGGCGCGGCTGGCTCGATGGCCTGGACCAGATCGCCGACGGCGCCGATGCCCGCAGCTTCTTCGAGCTGATCCAGGACACCACGCTGCGCGCCTCCTGGAAAACGCAGATCCGCAAGCCGCTGCAGGCCTTGTTCGCAGGTGCGGCGCTGGCGCCCATCGTGGAAGAGTGCAACCGCATCCACAAAGAGGTGCTGCGTGGCCGCGTGTGGGTGGCGCTGCACATGCATGCCGGCGACGGCAACGTGCACACCAACATCCCGGTCAACAGCGACAACTACGAGATGCTGCAAACCGCCCATGAGGCGGTGGCCCGCATCATGACGCTGGCGCGCAGCCTCGACGGCGTGATCTCGGGTGAGCACGGCATCGGCATCACCAAGCTCGAGTTCTTGAGCGACGCCGAGCTGCAACCCTTTGCCGACTACAAGCAGCGCGTCGACCCCGAAGGCCGCTTCAACCGCGGCAAGCTGCTGCGCCCCGGCACCACCGCGGAATGGGCCGACGTGCATGCCGCCGACCTGCGACATGCTTACACGCCCAGCTTCGGGCTGATGGGGCATGAGTCGCTGATCATGCAGCGCAGCGACATCGGCGCCATCAGCGACAGCATCAAGGACTGCCTGCGCTGCGGCAAGTGCAAGCCGGTGTGCGCCACCCATGTGCCGCGCGCCAACCTGCTGTACAGCCCGCGCAACAAGATCCTGGCCACCTCGCTGCTGGTGGAAGCCTTCCTGTATGAAGAGCAGACCCGCCGCGGCGTGTCCATCAAGCACTGGGAAGAGTTCGAGGACGTGGCCGACCACTGCACGGTGTGCCACAAGTGCGCCAACCCCTGCCCGGTGAAGATCGACTTCGGCGACGTGTCGATGAACATGCGCAACCTGCTGCGCAAGATGGGCCAGAAGAGCTTCCGCCCCGGCAATGCCGCGGCGATGCTGATGCTCAACGCCACCAACCCGCAAACCATCAAGCTGGTGCGCAGCGCCATGGTGGACGTGGGCTTCATGGCCCAGCGCCTGGCGCACGACGTGCTGAAGCTGGCCGCCCGCAAGCAGACCAGCGCGCCGCCCGCCACCGTGGGCACCGCGCCGCTCAAGGAGCAGGTGGTGCACTTCATCAACAAGAAGCTGCCCGGCGGCCTGCCCAAGCGCACCGCGCGTGCGCTGCTGGACATCGAGGACAAGGCCTACGTGCCCATCATCCGCAACCCGCAGGCCACCACGGCCGAGACGGAGGCGGTGTTCTATTTCCCCGGTTGCGGCAGTGAGCGCCTGTTCAGCCAGGTGGGCCTGGCCACCCAGGCCATGCTGTGGCATGCCGGCGTGCAAACCGTGCTGCCGCCGGGCTACCTGTGCTGTGGCTACCCGCAGCGCGGCTCGGGCCAGTTCGACAAGGCCGAGCAGATGATCACCGACAACCGGGTGCTGTTCCACCGCGTGGCCAACACGCTGAACTACCTGGACATCAAGACGGTGGTGGTGAGCTGCGGCACCTGCTACGACCAGCTGCAGGGCTACGAGTTCGACAAGATCTTCCCCGGCTGCCGGATCGTCGACATCCACGAATACCTGCTGGAGCGCGGCATCACGCTGCCGGCCGCGCAGCAGGGCGCCTACCTGTACCACGACCCCTGCCACACGCCGATGAAGCTGCAGGAGCCGATGAAGACGGTCAAGGCGCTGGTGGGCGAGAGCGTGCTCAAGAACGACCGCTGCTGCGGCGAAAGCGGCACGCTGGGCGTCACCCGGCCCGATGTATCCACGCAGATCCGCTTCCGCAAGGAAGAAGAGCTGCGCAAGGGCGAAGCCGCGCTGCGCCACAGCGGCGCCGTGCCCGCCGGCCAGGACGTGAAGATCCTGACCAGCTGCCCCAGCTGCCTGCAAGGCCTCAGCCGCTACGGCAACGACTTGAACAACGGCTTGCTGGAAGCCGACTACATCGTGGTGGAAATGGCCCGCAAGATCCTGGGCGAGAACTGGATGCCCGAGTACGTGGCTCGCGCCAACCAGGGCGGCATCGAGCGGGTGCTGGTGTGAGTGCGTCCTCCAGCGCTGCGCCCTGCGAGCTGTGCACCACGCCCGGCGGCCACGTGGTGTGGCGGGGCGAGGGCTGGCGCGTCATCCGCGCGGCGGACGAGCTGTTTCCGGCCTTCTACCGCCTGATCCTCGACCGCCATGTGGCCGAACTCAGCGATCTGTCGCCCGCCGACCAGGCCCGCTGCCTGGCGCTGCTGGTGGCGGTGGAACGGGCGCTGCGCCAGCAGCTGCAGCCCACCAAGATCAACCTGGCTGCCTTCGGCAACATGGTGCCGCACCTGCACTGGCACGTCATCGCCCGCTTCAGCTGGGACAGCCACTTCCCGCAGCCGGTGTGGGGCACGGCCCAGCGCAGCGTGCAGCCGCCCGCGGTGCAGCGCCTGGCCTGCACCCTCGATCAACTCGATGCGGCGGTGGCCGCCGCGCTGGAAGCCGCATGAGCAAACCCCAACCCACCGGCCTGACGGTGCACCAGCAATCGCGCCTG
>NZ_CAXFDV010000651.1:0-6681 GCF_964001545.1 uncultured Aquincola sp. | reverse complement strand
CCGCTGGCCGTGGGCAGGTAACCATTGGCCAGGTCCGTCAGGGCATTGCGCTCGTCCAGGGGCTGGCGCAACACGATGTCGATCAGCTTGTCACCCTCACGGTACTGGCCCACGGTCTGGCCCGCCAGCAGGGTGCGTGAGGCCTGGGCGATGGACTGGCTGCTCACCCCCAGGGCACGCGCCTTGGCCTGGTCGATCTCCAGACGCAGCACCTTGACCGACTCGTTCCAGTTGTCGTTCACGCCGCGCATGTTGGCGTTCTCGCGCAGCACGGCCTTGACCTCGTCGGCGCGCGCGCGCAGTTGCGTCGGGTCGGTGCCGATCACGCGGAACTGCACCGGGTACGGCACCGGCGGCCCGTTGGGCAGCAGCTTGACGCGGCTGCGCACCTCGGGGAATTCGGTGGCCAGCAGCGCCGGCAGGGTCTTCATCAGGTGTTCGCGGGTGGCCAGGTCCTTGGGCAGCACGATGGTCTGCGACACGTTGGCCTGCGGGAAGATCTGGTCCAGCGGCAGGTAAAAGCGCGGCAGGCCCGAGCCAACCCAGGTGGTCACGCTCTCGACACCGGCCTCCTTGCCGATGCGCGCCTGGAAGCGCCGCGCCACTTCGTCGCTTTGCTGGATGGTGCTGCCTTCGGGCAGCCACAGGTCCACCAGCACCTCGGGGCGGCTGGAATCGGGGAAGAACTGCTGCTGCACCTTGCCCATGCCCACGATGCCCAGCGCGAAGGTGAGCACCGTCAGGCCGATGGTGATCCAGCGGTGGGCCACGCACCAGCCCACCAGGCTGCGAAAGCGCATGTAGAAGGGCGAATCGAACAGCTCATGCGCCTCGCTGCCTTCCACCTTGCTGTGGGTGTGCAGCAGCCGGGCGCCCAGGTAGGGCACGAAGTACACCGACACCACCCACGAGATGACCAGCGCCGCGGTGGTGACCGCGAAGATGGCGAAGGTGTATTCGCCGGTCATCGACTTGGCCAGGCCGATGGGCAGGAAGCCGGCCGCGGTGATCAGCGTGCCGGTGAGCATGGGCATCGCGGTCACCTCGTAGGCGTAGGTGGCCGCATGCAGCTTGTCCACGCCCTCTTCCAGCTTGCGCACCATCATCTCGACCGCAATGATGGCGTCGTCCACCAGCAGGCCCAGCGCGATGATCAGCGAGCCCAGCGAGATCTTGTGCAGGCCGATGCCCCAATAGAACATCGTCACGAAGGTGATGGCCAGAACCAGCGGAATGGTGATGGCCACCACCAGGCCCGGCCACACGTCCACCCGCAGCGGCCGCGTGTGCAGGCCCAGGCTGATGAAGCTGACCGCCAGCACCACCACCACCGCCTCGATCAGCACATGCACGAACTCACCCACCGAGCGTGAGACGGCCGCCGGCTGGTCCTGCACCTGCGACAGCTCCAGCCCCACCGGCAGCGTGCGGCGCACTTCGTCGGTCCGCGCCTTGAGCTGCTTGCCCAGCTCGACGATGTCGCCGCCCTTGGCCATCGAGATGCCCAGCGCCACCACCTGGCGGCCCTGGTAGCGCACCATGGTGGCGGGCGGGTCGGCGTAGTCGCGGCGGATGTCGGCGATGTCGCCCAGGCGCAGCGTGCTGGCAGCGCCGGTGGCGGGGTTGACGCCGCGGATCGGGAACTGCCGCAGCTCCTCCACCGAGGTGAACGCCCCACCGATGCGCACCTGCAGGTTGGCGCTGCCGGCGTTGAGCACGCCCGCGCCTTCCACCGCGTTCTGCGCGCCGAGCTGGTTGATGACCTGGTTGAAGTCCAGGCCCAGCTGCGCCAGGCGACGCGCGGAGATTTCGATGAACAGCTTTTCGGGCTGCACGCCAAAGAGCTCCACCTTGGCCACGTAGGGCACGCGCAGCAGCTGCTGGCGCACGGCCTCGGCCTGCACGCGCAGCTCCTCGTCGCTGAAGCCGTCGGCCGACAGCGCATACAGCGTGCCGTAGACGTCGCCGAATTCGTCGTTGAAGAACGGACCCAGCACGCCGGACGGCAGGGTGGCGCGCATGTCGCCGATCTTCTTGCGCACCTGGTACCAGGTGCCCGAGACCTCGCGCGGCGGCGTGTCTTCCTTCAACTGGAAGATCGTCAGCGACTCGCCCGGCTTGGTGTAGCTGCGGATCTTGTCGGCATGCGGCACGTCCTGCAGCGCCCGCTCGAGCTTGTCGGTCACCTGGTCGGCCACCTGCTGGGCGGTGGCGCCCGGCCAGTAGGCCTGGATCACCATCGCGCGGAAGGTGAAGGGCGGGTCTTCGTCCTGGCCGAGCTGGAAGTACGCGGCCACGCCGAGCACCATCAGCACGATCATCAGGTAGCGGGTGAGCGCCGGATGCTCCAGCGCCCAGCGTGAGACATTGAAGCGGGACGGCTCGATGGCCAGCGGCGTGGGGTCGCTCATGGGTGGCGGCTCCGGTCGGTCAGCGGGCGGAGGCGGCAGCAGCCGGGGCCGGCGCTGCGGCAGCGCGCTCGGCATACAGGCTCACCTTCTGCCCGGCCGTCAGCACATGCACGCCGGCCGTCACCACCCGCTGGCCGGGCTGCACCCCGCCCACGATCACCACTTCCTTGCCCTCTGCGCCGCCCACCTGCACCGGCTGGGCGTTGACGGTCATGCTGGACGGATCGACCACCCAGACGCTGGAGCGCCCCTGCGACTCGAACACCGCCGACAGCGGCAGCTTGGCCACGCCCTCCACCCGAGGCAGCGCGATGGAGGCGGTGGCCGTCTGCCCCAGCCGCACCGGCGCGCGGCCGACGTCGGCTTTGACCTGGAAGGTGCGGGTCACCGGGTCGGCCGCGGCCGCCACCTCGCGCACGGTGGCCGGCAGCGGCTTGTTCTCTTCGCCCCACAGCGTGACCTGGATGGCGCCGGCCTGGTCCATCAGCGCGCGCACGCCGTTGAGGCGGTCTTCCGGCACCGAGAACACCACGTCGCGCGGACCGTCGTGCGCCAGGCGCAGCACCGGCGTGCCGGCGGCCACCACGGAGCCGGGTTCGGCGTCGACGCTGGTGATCACGCCCGGCACGTCGGCCACCAGCGTGGTGTAGGCGCGCTGGTTCACCTGCACGCCGGCCTGGGCGCGGGCCTGCTCCAGCTGCGCCTGCGCGGCCTGCATCGCGGTTTCGCGGCGCTCCAGCTCGGCGCCGCTGATGAAGCCTTGCGCCTTCAGCTCGCGGTAGCGCTTGAGGTCGGCGGCGGCCAGGTCGTAGTTGACCTGGGCCGCGCGCACCGCGGCCTGGGCGGCCGCTTCGCCCAGGCGCAGGTCCTGGGGATCGAGCTGGGCCAGCAGCTGGCCGGCCTTGACCGTGTCGCCCAGGTCCACCGCGCGCCGCGTGATCTTGCCGCCGACGCGGAAGGACAGGCGCGACTCGGTGCGCGCACGCACCTCGGCCGCGTACTCGACGCGGCCGCCTGCAGTGGCCGGCGCGATGACCGTGGTGCGCACCGCGCGCACCGGCTCGGCAGCGGGCTCGGGGCGCGAGCAGGCGCTCAGCAAGGCCAGCGACAGCAGGCCGGCGACGGTGAAGAGGGGGTGGAGGCGCATCGACTCTTGTCCTTGGTGGGGCAGGCGGCCCTCGTACTGACTGACCGGTCAGTAATGTAGAAGTGCGTGCCGTGCGGTGTCAATCGACCCGAGCGGCGCGAGTTTGAGGCTGCGTGCATGGACAATCGCCGTCCCGTGAGCGTCGACCACTACGAAAACTTCCCCGTTGCCTCCTGGCTGTGCCCGCCCCGCTTGAGGCCGGCCATCCAGGCCATCTACTGGTTCGCGCGCACCGCCGACGACCTGGCCGACGAAGGCGATGCGCCCGCGCAGGCCCGCCGCGCCGCGCTGGCGCGTTACCGCCAGGCGCTGGCCGATGCCTTCGAAGGCCGCCCCGTGACTGGCGAATGGGCACCGGTGTTCGGCCCGCTGCAGCAGGCGATCACCGCCTACCGGCTGCCCCGCCGCCCGCTGGAAGACCTGCTCAGCGCCTTCGAGCAGGACACCCACAACCTGCCCTACCCCGACCGCGCCGCGCTGCTGGACTACTGCGCGCGCTCCGCCAACCCGATCGGCCGCCTGCTGCTGCACCTGTATGGCGTACACACGCCTGCCGCGCTGGCCGAATCAGACGCCGTCTGTACCGCCTTGCAACTCATCAACTTCTGGCAGGACCTGCGCATCGACCTGCCGCGCGGCCGCCACTACGTGCCCGTGGCCGACGCGCAGCGCCATGGCCTCACGCTGACGGCACTGGCCGACGAAGCCGCCACCGGCCAGGCCAGCGCCGCCACCCGCCGCCTGACCGCCGAACTGGCCGACTGGGCCCGCCAGACCATGCAGGCCGGCGCGCCGCTGGTGCACCGCGTGCCCGGCCGCATGGGCTGGGAGCTGCGCCTGGTGGTGCAAGGCGGCCTGCGCATCCTGAACAAACTGGCCGCGCAGCAGCACGACAGCCTGCGCCGCCGACCCACCGTGGGTGCCGCCGACGCGCCGCTGCTGTTGTGGCGGGCGCTGGTGATGCCGGCCACGGCCGAGCCGGCACGGAGGCCCGCATGACCCCCGAGCAATACGTGCAGGACAAGGCCGCCCGCAGCGGCTCGTCCTTCTATTACGCGTTCAAGTTCCTCACGCCGCCGCGGCGCGCCGCCATCACCGCCTTCTATGCCTTCTGCCGCGAGGTGGACGACGTGGTGGACGAGGTGCAGGACCCCGGCGTGGCAGCCACCAAGCTGGCCTGGTGGCGCAAGGAGGTGTCGCAGGCATTTGCCGGCCACCCGACGCACCCGGTGATGCAGGCGTTGATGCCGCACGTGGCCAACTACGACATCCGCCCGGAGCACCTGATGGCGGTGATCGAAGGCTGCGAAATGGACCTGCAGCAAAGCCGCTACCTCGACTTTGCCGGCCTGCAGCGCTACTGCCACCTGGTGGCCGGCGTGGTGGGCGAAGTGGCGGCCAGCATCTTCGGCCGCACCCAGCCGCAAACCATCGACTACGCGCACAAGCTGGGCCTGGCGCTGCAGCTGACCAACATCATCCGCGACGTGGGCGAAGACGCGCGCCGCGGCCGCATCTACCTGCCGGTCTCGGAGCTGCAGCAGTTCGACGTCAAGGCCCACGAGCTGCTGCAGCGCAGCGCCCCCTGGGGCTACAGCGAGCGCTTTTCCGCGCTGATGCGTTTCCAGGCCGAGCGTGCCCACCGCTGCTACGACGAAGCCTTTGCGCTGCTGCCGGCGGCCGACCGCCGCGCGCAACGCCCGGGGTTGATGATGGCCAACATCTACCGCACGCTGCTGCGCGAGATCGAGGCCAGCGACTTCCAGGTGCTGCACCAGCGCATCGCGCTGACGCCGCTGCGCAAGGTGTGGATCGCGATGCGCACCAACTGGCAGGCCCGCTGACCGTGGCCCCACGCGCCGTGGCCCGGGTGGCGGTCGTCGGCGGCGGCTGGGCCGGCCTGGCCGCCGCGGTGGCCGGCGTCGGCGCCGGCGCCCAGGTCACGCTGTTCGAGATGGCGCCGCAGCTGGGCGGCCGCGCCCGCGAGGTGGCGGTGGACGGCCTGCCGCTGGACAACGGCCAGCACATCCTGATCGGCGCCTACCGCCGCACGCTGGCCTTGATGCGCCAGGTGGGCGCCGCGCCCGAGCAGCTGCTGCTGCGCCGCCCCCTGGCCCTGGTGTACCCCGATGGCCACGGCCTGCAGCTGCCGCCGGGTGCCGCCATCCCCGCCTTCGTGCGGGCGGTGCTGGCTTACCGCGGCTGGGGTTGGCGCGACCGCGCGGCGCTGCTGCTGGCTGCCGGCCGCTGGGGCGCCAGCGGCTTTGCCTGCGGTGAGCGCACCACCGTGGCCGAGCTGACGCGCGGACTGACGCCGCGGGTGCGCACCGACTTGATCGACCCGCTGTGCGTGGCCGCGCTCAACACCCCGGCCGAGCGCGCCAGCGGACGCGTGTTCCTGCGGGTGCTGCGCGATGCCCTCTTCAGCGGCCCCGGCAGCGCCGACCTGCTGCTGCCCCGCGCCAGCCTGGGCGCGCTGCTGCCGGCACCGGCCGAAGCCTGGCTGCGCCAGCAGGGCGCGGTATTGCGGCTGGGGCATCGGGTGCAGGCGCTGGCCGCGGCGGGCACGGGCTGGCAGGTGGATGGCGAGCCGTTCGATGCGGTGGTGCTGGCCGCCCCGCCCCGCGAGGCGGCGCGCCTGGCGCAACCGCTGGCGCCCGCCTGGGCGGCGCGGGCCGAAGCCTTCGACTACGAACCCATCGTCACCGTGTACCTGCGCTGCCCGGGTGCCCGCCTGCCGCTGCCGATGATGGCGCTGCATGACGGGCCGGGCGCGCCCGCGCAGTTCATCTTCGACCTGGGGACGCTGTGCCCGGGGCGCGGCACTGAGGGCGTGCTGGCCATGGTGGTCAGCGGTGCGCGTGAGTGGGTGGCCCGCGGGCTGGAGGCCACCGGTCAGGCGGCGCTGGCGCAGGCGCTGGCGGCCTTCGGGCCCGGCAGCTTTCCGTCAGTGCCCACCGTGCTGCGCTGCCTGGCCGAAAAGCGCGCCACCTTCTTGTGCACCCCGGGCCTGGACCGGCCGCCCGCCGCGGTGGCGCCCGGCCTGTGGGCGGCTGGCGATCATGTGCAAGGCCCCTACCCCGCCACGCTGGAAGGCGCGGTCATGGCCGGCGAGGCGGCCAT
>NZ_CAXFDV010000650.1:0-1931 GCF_964001545.1 uncultured Aquincola sp. | reverse complement strand
CGCGCTGGCGGCGGTGAAGGCCTGCACGCCGGGCACGATCTCGGTGGCGATGCAGGAATCCATGGCCTGCACCGTGCGCGCCAGGTGGCCGAAGGTGGCATAGGTGCCGGCATCGCCCTCCACCAGAAACAGCACGTCGCGCCCGGCCTGCAACCAGGGCAGCACCGCATCGGCGGCGCGGTGCCAGGCGCGCACCAGCTTGTCTCCGTCGTGCGTCATCGGAAACAGCAGGCACTGGTGCTCGGCCGGCGGCTGCAGCCCGGCCCGTTCGACGATGCCGTAGGCATAGCTGGGCGTGCGGGTGCTGCGGGCGGGGTATACCCACACCGCATCGGGCCGCTGCAGCAGCGCCCAGGCGCGGCGGGTGATCAGCCCGGGGTCGCCGGGGCCCAGGCTGACGCCAATCAGGCGTCCGCGGGTGACCATGGCTTCAGACATCGGTCACCGCCTTTTCTGCGCACACGATCCACACCGGGTTCTCGGCGGCCAGGCGGTGCATGGCCAGGATGGGCTTGCTGCGCGCGGCCTGCAGCTGGAGCACGTCCCATGTGGCGCCCCAAGTGGCGCCGGCCTGCGTCAGGGACGCGGTGGCCGTGGCCAGGTTCTCGATGGTGACGAAGTTCATCACCAGCCGGCCACCCGGCCGCAGCCGCTGCAGGCACAGCGTGATGAGCCCGGCCAGCTCGCCGCCTGAGCCGCCGATGAACACCGCATCGGGGTCGGGCCAGGCGTCCAGCCCTTCGGGCGCGCGGCCGTGCACCAGCGTGTGGTTGGCCACGCCGAAGGCCGCGCGGTTGGCGGCGGCAATCGCCACGTCGGCCTCGTTTTTCTCGATGGCCCATACATGGCCCTGCGGGCACAGGCGCGCCGCTTCCAAGCCCACCGAGCCGCTGCCGGCGCCGATGTCCCACACCCGGCTGTGCGCCTTGAGCTGCAGCCGCGCCAGCGACACCGCCCTCACCTCCTGCTTGGTGATCAAGCCCTTGTCGGGCTGGCGCTGCTGGTAGGCGGCATCAGGCAGGCCGAACAGCACGGGCTGCGGCCGCGGCTGCAACCGCCACAGCAGCACCACGTTGGGGTCGGCGAAGCTGCGCTGCGCGGCATCGGCCGGCATCAACGTGCCATGCACCTGTTCATCGGCACTGCACAAGCGCTCGGCCACCGCCATCTGAAAGGCATCGCCCAGCCCTTCGGCCAGCAACAGGCGGGCGATGCGGTCGGGCGTGTTGTCTGGGCTGGTGAGCACGGCCAGCCGGTCGTGCGCGCGCAGCGCCTGGGCGAGCCCATACAGGCCATGGCCGGGCGCGGCGCCGGGCGTCCATTCGCCGGCATCGGCGGCATGCACCGAGAGGATCTTCATCTCCTGCCAGGCCAGGCCCAGCCGCGCACAGGCCAGCTGCACCGTGCTCAGGTTGGGCAGCACCTCGATGGCTTCGATGCACAAATGGCTGGCCAGGTAGGCCGCAATGCCGTGGCACAGCGGGTCGCCGGTGGCCAACACTACCACCGGCAGGCGGTCGGCGCGGGCGGCACGTATCCACTCGGGCACCTGGCTCAGGCGGCCGGTCAGGTCCAGGCGCTGGGCCTGGGGCGCGATGTCGTCGTCGAACAGCGCCAGCGTTCGGTGACCGCCGATCACCACCCGCGCCTGGCGCAGGTGGGCCAGCGCGGTGGCGGTGAGGCTGGCGGCGCCATCGTCGAGTACGCCGATGACACGGGCCGGGGAAGGATCTGGGTGGGTCGTCGTCATGAATGGGCCTCGGCGATCTTGTGGCCATCAAAGTCGCACACCAGCACCTGCAGCTGGAAGCGCTGGCCGTAGCGGTCGGGCGCGGTCAGGGTGTTCACCACCTCCTGCGCCAGCGCGGCATGAAAGGCTTCGAGCAGCCCCAGTGCCTGCATGCGCTCGGCCGCGAAGCGGGCGGTCTCGG
>NZ_CAXFDV010000649.1:0-1566 GCF_964001545.1 uncultured Aquincola sp. | reverse complement strand
GGTCCGCCGCACCGCTCACGCCGGTGCCGCACGCCACGCCGCTTTGCACCCTGCCATCGACCTGAGACCACGATGGCTTCCGCTGTTTTCCGCTTTTCGCTCACCACGCTGGCTGCCGCCGCCAGCCTGGCCATGCTGCCTGCCCAGGCCCAGTCCACCGATGCCCAGACCATCGAGGTCACCGGCCGTGTGCTCACCACCGCGCCGGACATCGGCGGCTTCGGCCATGAGCCCTTGTCCAAGATGCCTTTCGCGGGCGCCGTGGTCAGCACCACGGCGTTGAAAGACCTCGGCGCCACGCGACTGTCCGACCTCACGCGGCTGGACGCCAGCCTGTCCGACGCCTACAACTCCGAGGGCTACTGGAGCTTTTTGTCGGTGCGCGGCTATGTGCTGGACAACCGTTTCAACTACCGGCGCGATGGCCTGCCCATCAATGCCGAGACCGCCATCGGTCTGGCCAACAAGGAACGCATCGAGGTGCTCAAGGGCACCAGCGGCATCCAGGCCGGCACCAGCGCCCCTGGCGGGCTGGTGAACTTCGTGGTCAAGCGGCCCGATGGCAACGTGCGCAGTGCCGGCCTCAGCTGGCGCGAGAACGGCATCGTGGGGGTGGCCGCTGACCTGAGCCAGCGCTTCGGCCAGAACGAGGCGTTCGGCCTGCGGGTGAACGCGGCCTACGACCACCTTGATCCGCAGACCCGCTCGCTGGAGGGCCACGCACGCCAGCTGTCGCTGGCCGGCGACTGGCGCATCGCGCCTGACACGCTGCTGGAAGCCGAGTTCGAGCACTCGCTGCAAAGCCAGCCCAGCGTGCCCGGCTTCAGCCTGCTAGGCAGCCGAGTGCCCGATGCCAGCCGCATCGACCCGCGCACCAACCTCAACAACCAGCCGTGGTCGCAGCCGGTGGTGCCGGAAGGCAACACCGCCTCGCTGCGGCTGCAGCACAAGCTCGGCGGCGACTGGCGCTTGGTGGCCCATGGCATGACGCAGCGGCTGACCAGCGACGACCGGCTGGCCTACCCGTTCGGCTGCTCGGCCGAGAACGACTACACCCGCTACTGCAGCGACGGCACGTTCGACCTCTACGACTTCCGCAGCGACAACGAACGCCGCCGCAGCGATGCGCTGGACCTCTTGGCCAGCGGCAGCGCACGGCTGGCCGGGTTGAGCCACCAGATCAGCACCGGCGTGCTGTTCACCCGCTTCAAGAGCCGGCTGCGGGGCCAGGCCTACAACTACGTGGGCGTGGGCAACATCGACGGCACGGCAGTCACCGAGCCCAACCCCACGCTCGGTGATCAGAACACCAACCGCGACGAGCGCAACACCGAGCTGTACCTGCGCGACGTGGTGTCATTGACCGAAGACCTGCGCCTGTGGGCCGGCCTGCGCCACACGCGCCTGCACCGCGACAGCGTGCGCACCGACGGCTCGCGTCCCACCGGCTACAGCCAGGGCGAGACCCTGCCCTGGCTGGCGCTGAGCCACCAGTGGACGCCGGCCACACTTGTCTATGCAAGCTGGGGCCAGGGGCTGGAATCGGACGTGGTGCCCAACCGCAGC
>NZ_CAXFDV010000648.1:0-2874 GCF_964001545.1 uncultured Aquincola sp. | reverse complement strand
CGGTCATGTCGCGCTTGAGCACCTTGTCGATGATGTCTTCGCGCAGCAGCCGCTGCGCCTGCGTGATGCTGTCCACCTGAGCCGTCTGCGGAAAGCCGCCGCGCACCAGGTACTCGTGAAAGTGGCCCACGTAAGGCGCGGCCAGGTCGGTGACGCGGTGGAAGTCGGCCGCGCTCCAGCCCATCAGGTCGCGCAGGCTGCGCAGGCGCGGCAACGCGGGCAACTGCAGCTGCTTGATCTGCAGGTACTCGTAGAACGACAGCGTCGTCAGCCGGATGGTGTGCCAGCGGCCCACGCCCGATTCCTGGCCGGCTTCCACCAGCGGCATGGCCGAGCCGGTGAAGGCGATGCGGCGGTCCTTGCGAAAGTCCACCTGGTGCTTGACCCAGGTACCCCAATCGCGGATGAATTGCGCCTCGTCCAGCAGCAGGTACTCTGGCCCGTCCACGCGCGGCTCGCGTTCGCGCCAGGCTTCGAGCACCGCATCGATGCCCGCCAGCTTGAGGATGGGATGGTCGAAGGTGGCGTACAGGAGGTTGGCCGGCGGCACGTCTTGGCCCAGCAGGGCGTCGGCCGCCTGCATCAACAAGGTCGTCTTGCCGATCTGGCGTGCGCCCGACAGCAGCACCGCCCTCGGTGCGGGTGGCTGCGTCATCCACAGCGACAGCTCCTTGAACGCCGCACGTCGCCAGCTGGGCAGGTCGGCCACCGGTTCCCCGCGCCACCACGGGTTGAACTGGCCCAGCACCGTGAGCAGCTCGCTCCTGGAGACCTGCATGCGCAACTTCCTCACTAAAGGTGGTCTTTAATGCAAGTGTAAGTTATCTAAATTGAGCAGGGAAGTTGGTTTTTGACGTGGCGGGGTGCTCCAGCTGCCCCCTGGGAACAGCCCTCATGCCCCCAGGGAAGTTTTCCCTTCGCGCGGCCGACGGGCGCAGGCCCACTGGTGGCAAAGCGCTTCTGGAGGAGACCCATGCCCGCGTCACGATCCCTTCGCCCCCGCCTGCTGGCCCTGGCTGCCGCAGCGGCCTGCCTGGCAACCGCCGCCCAGGCCCAGACCACCGACACCCCCGCCAGCCAGGTCACCATCATCGGCGTGACGCCGCTGCCGGGCCTGGGCCTGCCGCGCAACGAGGTGCCGGCCAATGTGCAGACCGGCCTCGCCGCCGACATCGAGCGGCGGCATGCCGCGGACCTGACCAACTTCATGAACCGCACGCTGGGCGGTGTGCATGTGAACGAGGTGCAGAACAACCCGTTCCAGGCCGACGTCAACTTCCGCGGCTTCACCGCCTCGCCGCTGCTGGGCACCGGGCAAGGCCTGTCGGTGTACGTCGATGGCGTGCGCATCAACCAGCCCTTTGGCGACGTGGTGAGCTGGGACCTGATTCCCAAGGCCGCCATCAGCAGCATCGCGCTGATGCCGGGCAGCAACCCGCTGTTCGGCCTCAACACCCTGGGCGGCGCGCTGAGCGTGCAGACCAAGGACGGCATCAGCCATCCCGGCACCTCGGTGGAGCTGCTGGTGGGATCGCATGCACGGCGGCAGCTCAGCTTCGAGACCGGCGGCAACCAGGGCGCCACCGGCATCGACTGGTACGTCACCGGCAACCGCTTCAAGGAAGACGGCTGGCGCGATGCGTCGCCCAGCGACGTGCGGCAGCTGTTCGGCAAGCTGGGCCTGCGCACGGCCGACACCCGCATCGCCCTCAGCGCCGCGGTGGCCGACAACGCGCTCACCGGCAACGGGCTGCAGGAGCAGCAGCTGATGGCGCGCGACTACAGCAGCATCTACACCAAGCCCGACGAGACCGACAACCGCGCGTTGATGCTCAACCTCACGGCCACCCACCAGTTGGGCAACGGCTTTTCGCTCTCGGGCAACACCTATTGGCGGCGCATCCGCACGCACACGCTCAACGGCGACCTGAACGACGACGCGCTGGACCAGTCGGTCTACCAGCCCAATGCAGCGGAGCGTGCGGCCCTCACCGCGGCCGGCTACACCGGCTTTCCCACCAGTGGCGAAAACGCCGGCAACACGCCCTTCCCGAAGTGGCGTTGCATCGCCCAGGCCCTGCTGGTGGATGAGCCGGCCGAGAAGTGCAACGGCCTGCTCAACACCACGCGCACCACGCAGCGCAACTGGGGTGTGCAAGGCCAGCTCAACTGGGAAGGGCAGGCCGCCGGCGTGGACCATCAGCTGGCCGTGGGCGGCGCGCTGGACTGGAGCCGCGTGCAGTTCAACCAGCTGTCAGAGCTGGGCTACCTGACGCCTGGCCGCGGCGTGGTCGGCGTGGGCGCCTTCGGCGACGGCGTGACCGGCGGCGACGTGGACGGCGAGCCCTACGACACCCGGGTGGACCTGGGCGCCAAGACCCGCACCTGGAGCCTGCTGGCCACCGACACCATCGCCCTCAACCGCAATACCCACCTCACGCTGTCGGGCCGCTACAACCGCAGCACCGTGACCACGCGCGATGCCATCAACCCCGGCGGCGGCAGCGGCTCGCTGGATGGCCACCATGTGTTCAAGCGCTTCAACCCGGCGGTGGGGCTCACCTTCTCGCCCAGCGCCACGCTCAATGCCTACGTGGGCTACAACGAAGGCAGCCGTGCGCCCTCGGCCATCGAACTGGGCTGCGCCGACCCGGCCAACCCCTGCAAGCTGCCCAATGCGATGGCGGGCGACCCGCCGCTCAAGCAGGTGGTCACCCGCACGCTGGAAGCGGGCCTGCGCGGCGGCACGCCCGGTGGCATGAGCTGGAACGTCGGCATCTTCCGCGCCGACAACCGCGACGACATCCTGTTCGTGGCCGACGACCAGGCCGGCTTCGGTTACTTCCGCAACTTCGGCAAGACGCGCCGGCAAGG
>NZ_CAXFDV010000647.1:0-1644 GCF_964001545.1 uncultured Aquincola sp. | reverse complement strand
GGGCACCTGCTGCGTGCGGCGCACCTCGCGCAGCACCTCGAAGCCGTCGATGCCGGGCAGCATCACGTCCAGCACGATGACGTCGTAGCGGCCTTCCAGTGCCGCATGGCGGCCGTCGATGCCGTCCACGGCCACGTCCACCACGTGCCCCTGCTCGGTGAGGCCGCGGCGCAGGTAGTCGGCCGTCTTGGCCTCGTCTTCGACGATGAGAACGCGCATGCGGCCAGTCTAGCCAGCGGGCCGGCACCCCCGGCTGACGGGCGAATGACATTTCTGTCATCCAGCCGGGGTTTGGGGCACGATGCTTGCCTCTGCTTCTGCATCCATGCCCCATCGCACGCCGCTCGCCATGTCACGCCAATTCCTGATCGACTGCGAACTGAACTACCAGGTGCAGCAACCCAGCACCTTCATCTTCAAGATCGAAGCGGCCTTCACCCCCGAGCAGTCCATCGGCGACGAATCGCTGGCCACCGTGCCGCCGCTGCCCATGGGCCGTTACACCGACCCGCTGGGCAACCGCACGCTGCGGCTGAACGTGCCGCCGGGGCCCTTCAGCATCCGCTACCAGACGCAGGCCACGGTGCGCCGCATGCCGGGCGCCGAGAACCTGCGCGAAACGCCCACCGCCAACCTGCCGCTGGACGTGATGCCGTTTTTGACCGGCAGCCGTTACGTGGAATCGGAACTGATCTTCCACGACGCGGTGCGCTGGATCGGCACCGCCGACCTGGGCTTCCGGCGGGTGGAGCGCATCTGCCAATGGGTGCGCGACAACGTCAAGTACGAGGTGGGCACCTCCAAGCCCTATGGCACCACCCGTGACGTGCTGGCCAACCGCACCGGCGTGTGCCGCGACTATGCGCACGTGGCCATCGGCCTGTGCCGGGCGCTGAACATCCCGGCGCGCTTCGTGGTGGGCCATGTGGAGTGGGACACGCCGCCGCCCGACTTCCATGCGCTGTTCGAGGCCTGGCTGGAAGGCCGCTGGGTGATGTTCGACCCCACGGCCATGGCCGATCCGCTGGACGTCATCCGCATCGGTACCGGCCAGGACGCGGCCGACCTGCCGTTTGCCACCATCTTCGGTGCGGCGCAGATGACGCGCATGGCGCCGCTGGTCTACCGGCAGGCGGGCGACTGAGCGGTCGCGCGGCTCAGGCTTCCTGCGCCTGGGCGGTGAAGAGGCCGGCCTCGGCCTCGCTGCGCAGCCGGCCCGCCAGGGCCTGCAGCGCTTGCACGTCGAGCGAAGCGCGACCGACCTGGGCCTGCTTGATCAGCTGCTCCATCTGAAGGCACGGCGCCGTCAGTGTTTCGAAGCCGAAGGAGCCGGCCGTGCCCTTCAAGGTGTGCACGAGCCCGGCCAGCGCCTGGGCATCGGCCCGGGTGATGGCGTCTTCGATGTCATCCAGCTGCCGCGGCAGCCCCTGGCGGAACAGCTGGGACAGGCGCGCCATCTCTTGCGCGAAGGCGGCCTCGGCATCTTCGTCGGCCACGGGCGGGGCGGGCAACCAGCGCGCCAGCACCGCATAAAAGCGGTCGAGCTGCAGCGGCTTGGCCAGCACGTCGTTGAAGCCGAGCGCGCGGTAGTGCGCCACGTCGCTGGCCATCACGTTGGCGGTCAGCGCGATCACCGGCCCCGCG
>NZ_CAXFDV010000646.1:0-21764 GCF_964001545.1 uncultured Aquincola sp. | reverse complement strand
GGCGCGCGATGCGCTGGGCCTGTTCCCCGGTACGCCGCTCAAGGCCGCGCTGCTCGAGGCGGTCGACTTCGCAATCGATCGCGCCCACTAGGCTCTCACCGCGCGATGGCTGCCCAGCACGTTCTCGCCATAGATCAGGGCACGACCAGCACCCGCGCCATCGTCTTCGATGCGGGCGGCCGTCCGGTCGCCTCGGCGCAGAAGGAACTGCCGCAGATCTTCCCCAGGCCCGGCTGGGTCGAACACGATCCCGAGGAGATCTGGGCGGCGACGGTCGAGGTCTGCCGGGGCGCCCTGGCCAAGGCGAAGCTCGACGCCAAGGCGCTGGCCGGCATCGGCATCACCAACCAGCGCGAGACCACGCTGCTGTGGAACCGCCGCACCGGCGAGCCCATCCACAACGCCATCGTCTGGCAGGACCGCCGAGCCGAGCCCCTGTGCGCCGAGCTGCGCGACGCCGGCATGGGCGAGCGGGTGCAGCGCAGCACCGGCCTGGTGATCGACGCGTATTTCTCGGCCACCAAGCTGCGCTGGCTTTTCGACCAGGTGCCCGGCGCGCGTGAAGCCGCCGACCGCGGCGAGCTGGCCTTCGGCACCGTGGACAGCTGGCTGCTGTGGCAGCTCACCCGTGGCCAGGTGCATGCCACCGACGTGAGCAATGCCTCGCGCACCATGCTGTTCGACATCCGCCGCAACCAGTGGGACGAAGAGCTGCTGCAGCTGCTGAAGATCCCGGCCAGCGTGCTGCCCGAGGTGCACCCTTCCAGCCACGTGTACGGCGTGGCCGATGCCGAATTCCTGGGCGGCGAGGTGCCGATCGCCGGCATCGCGGGCGACCAGCAGAGCGCCCTGTTCGGCCAGGCGTGCTTTCGGCCCGGGCTGGCCAAGAACACCTACGGCACCGGCTGCTTCATGTTGATGCCCACCGGCCCACGCTTCGAGACCTCGGCCAACGGCCTGCTGACCACCGCCGCCGCGCAGGTGGACGGCACGCCGCAGTTCGCCTTCGAGGGCGGCGTGTTCATCGGCGGCGCGGTGGTGCAGTGGCTGCGCGACGGCCTGCGCGCCATCGAAAGCAGCGCCCAGGTGCAGGCCCTGGCCGAGAGCGTGCCCGACGCCGGCGGCGTGGTGTTCGTGCCCGCCTTCACCGGCCTGGGCGCGCCCTACTGGGACGCCGACGCCCGCGGCGCCATCGTCGGCGTGACGCGTGGCACCACCGTGGCCCACATCGCGCGGGCGGCGCTGGAGAGCATCGCCTTTCAAAGCGCGGCGCTGCTGCAGGCCATGAGCCGCGACGCGGTGGCTGCCGGCGGCGCGCCGGTGAGCGAGCTGCGGGTGGACGGCGGCGCCTGCGTCAACGACCTGCTGATGCAGTTCCAGGCCGACCTGCTGGGCGTGCCGGTGGTGCGCCCGCAGGTGATCGAGACCACCGCGCTGGGCGCCGCCTACCTGGCCGGTCTGGCCACTGGCGTGTTCGGCAGCCTGGACGAGCTGAGCGAGCAATGGCAGGTGCAGCGCCGCTTCCTGCCCACGATGCCGCGCGCCCGCGCCCAGGCCTTGATGGAAGGCTGGGAGCACGCGGTGCGGCAGGCCACCGCGAAGTAGCCCGCCTGCCGCGCCTTCAGGGCCGGCGCGGCAGCAGCGCGCCGCTGCCGAAGTCGAGCTCGCTGGCCTTCAGCCGCAGCGCCGTCGGGTCGGCCTTGGCCAACTGCTCAAAGGCTTCGGGCGCGGCGCTGAAGTCGCCCACCACCACCGTGCGCAGCGCGCCTTCGGTCCAGCGCCGGCCGGCAAAGGCCTGCACCTGGGCCGGCGTCACCGCCAGGATCTCGTCGACGAAGCGGTTCAGCTCCGACAGCGGCCGGCCGGTGGCCCAGCGCGCGGTGATCAACGAGGCGATGCCGGCATTGGTGTCCAGCCGGCGCGCGAAGCTGCCCACCAGCGTGGCCTGGCGCGCGGCCAGTTCGTCCGCCGTGGGTGGGTTGCCGGCCAGGCCCAGCACCTGCTCACGCAGCAGCTGCGCCACCTGGGCCACGTTGCGGTGGTCGGTCTGCGCGCTGGCGTCCCACACGCCGCCTTCGGGCTGCTGCTCGACGCCGGTGCCCACGCCGTAGCTCAGGCCGCGCTTGATGCGCACCTCCTGGTTCAGCCGCGCCGAGTAGCCGCCGCCCAGCACCGCATTGGCCACCTGGGCGATGCGCCACTCGGGCACGTCCTGCGGCGCCAACGAGCTGTACGGCGCCATCACCAGCACGCTGCTCTGGCCCACGCCGGGCAGGTCCACCAGCACCGTGCGCGGCGCCAGCGGTGCCGGCTGGCCGTCGCGGCGTTCCAGCGGCGCGATGCGGCTGGCGCGCCAATCGCCGAAGTGCTGGCGCGCCAGCGCCCGGCCACGCTCGGGCGTCAGGTCGCCGGCCAGTACCAGCAGCGTCTGGTCGGGGCGGAAGCCCTGGCGGTGCAGGGCCACCAGATCGTCGCGCTGCAGGCGGCCCAGCGTCTCGGCGGTGGTCACGCTGCCATAGGCGCTGGTGCCCCAGTACAGCCGGCGCGCCACCCGGCTGGCGATGCTGCCGGGGTTGCTGTCGCTGACGCGCAGGTTGTCGATGGCCTGCACCCGCAGCCGCTCCAGCTCGTCGGCGGCCAGCGTGGGCTGGCGCAGCACGTCACTCATCAGGGACAAGGCGGCGTCCAGCCGCGGCGTGGTCACCGTCATGCCCAGGCTGGTGGAGCGCCAGCCGCTGCCGGCGTCGAGCGAGCCACCCAGGGCCTCGGCCTCGCGCGCGATCTCCGGCGCGCTCACCGCGCGGCCGTTGCGGCGGGCGCCTTGCGTCAGCAGGCCTGCCAGCATGTCGGCGCGGCCGGCGCGGTCCAGCGGATCGGTCTCGCTGCCCACACGCACCAGCAGCCAGGCACTGACCAGCGGCAGCCCCTGGCGAGGCGCCACCACCACGTTCAGGCCGTTGGGCAGCCGGCTTTCATGCAGCGGCGGCACGGTGACGGGCCGCGGCGCGCCGGCGGGCGGCGGGCGGCTGAAGTCGTCGGCATCGGTGGCGGTGCCCAGGCCGGCAGGGGCGCTGGCGGGGTTGGCGGGCTGGGCCCCGGCTGCAGAGGTGGCCAGCAAGGCCAGGGCGGGCAAGGCGCCCGCGAGCTCACGGCGGCGCATCATGGGCGGCTCCCGGTGGGGGTGGTGGCAGGTGGGGGTGTGGCTGCGCCACTGGCAGGCGAGGCTGCGCTGGCGGGCTGCGCGCCAGCGGCCGGGCCGGCGGCGGCGGGCGAGGCGTCGCCGCCGGTGCCCGCCGCGCCGTCCGGCGCCTGCACATAGCTCAGCGTCACCCGGTGCGCTTCCAGCACATGGCGGCGCAGCACGCGCTGCACGTCGGCCGCGCGCACCGCCTGCAGCCGCTGCAGCTGCTGCTCGGCCTGGCGCGCGTCGCCGTACTGGATCACGGCCCAGCCGGCGGCGGCGGCGCGGCCGTTGGGCGTCTGCCGCTCCATCAGCGCGGCGGTGAGCAGCTGGGTGCGCACCTTGTCGAACTCCGCATCGCGGATCGGGCCGCGCGCCAGCGACTCGATCTCGCGCATCAGCGCCTTTTCCAGCGCGGGCAGTTGCTGCTCGGCGGGCTGCCCGCCCACCGCGATGGCATAGGCCACCAGCATGCCGGCATCGGCATTCAGGTGGGTCTGGAAGCCGGCGGCCTGGGCCACGCGGTCGCGGTAGACCAGCGCCTGGTTCATGCGGGACGACTCGCCGCCGGCCAGCAGGGCCGAGGCGACGTCCAGCGCGGCGGCATCTTCGTCACGCGCGGCGGGGCCCTTCCAGATGAGCGCCACCGCCGGCAGCGGCACCCGCGGCGCCTGCAGCGTGGCGCGCAGGTCGGCCTGGCGCGGCGGCTCCTGCACCGTCACGCGCGGAATGGGCATCGCGGGTCGGGCGATGCGGCCGAAATACCGGTCCACCGCGGCGTCGAAGCGGGCTTCGTCCAGGTCGCCGGCCACGATCAGCACCGCGTTGTCGGGCCGGTAGTAGGTGCTGTGGAAGGCGCGCACGTCGTCCAGCGTGGCGGCGTTGAGGTCGTCGATGCTGCCCACCACCGGCCGGCGGTAGGGGTGGCGCTCGAAGGCATAGCCGGGCAGCGCATTGAACAGGCGACCGTAGGGGCTGGCCAGCACCCGCTGGCGCAGCTCTTCCTGCACCACGGCGCGCTCGCTGTCGAAGCTGGGCTGGTCCACCTCCAGGTTGGACATGCGCTCGGCCTCGGCCCACAGCAGCCGTTCCAGGTGGTTGGAAGGCACTTCGCTTTGGTAGGCGGTGGTGTCTTCGGCGGTGAAGGCATTGTTCTGGCCGCCCACGTCCTCGGTCAGCCGGTCGAAGGTCTCCGACGGCATGTGACGCGTGCGCTTGAACATCATGTGCTCGAACAGGTGCGCAAAGCCCGAGCGGCCGGCCGGATCGTCCTTGCCGCCCACGCGGTACCAGACCTGCACGCTGACGGTGGCGGTGCTGCGGTCGGGCAGTGCGATGACTTGCAGGCCGTTGGCCAGCGTGCGCTGGCGCAGGCCAAGCGGTGGCAGGCTGACGCTGCCGCGGACAGGCGCCGCAACGGCTGCGGCAGCCTGGGCGGGCGGAGCCAGCCAGGGCAAGCTGGTGGCAGCAGCCAGGCCGGCCAGCGTCTGGCGGCGGGTAAGCGGAAGAAGGTGCTTCATGCGGGCCATGCTAGCCCGCACACTTTGGGCGACCGTTAAGCCGCCCGACGACCCTTCAAGCCGCCTTGGCGTTGCGCTCGATCCACTGCGCGAAGGCGCCCATGAACTTCTCGAGGAAGGCCTGGGTGTCGGGCTTCTTGATGCCGCCTTGTTCGTCGAACAGCTCGCCGGCACCGCCGATGTAGGCCTCGGGCTGCTGCAGCACCGGCACGTCCAGGAAGGTGAGCATCTGCCGCAGGTGGTGGTTGGCGCCGAAGCCGCCGATGCCGCCCGGCGACAGCGTGACCACCGCACCCGGCTTGCCCGCCCAGGCGCTTTGGCCATAGGGGCGCGAGCCATGGTCGATCGCGTTCTTCAGCGCGCCAGGCACCGAGCGGTTGTATTCCGGCGTGACGAACAGCAGCGCGTCGGCGGCCTTGATCTGCTGCTTGAAGTCGGTGACGACCGCCGGCGGGTTCGCCTCGTCGTCCTGGTTGTACAGCGGCAGCGCGCCGATCTCGACGATCTTGAGCTGCAGGCCGGCCGGCGCCAGGCCAGCGAGGGCCAGCGCCAGCTTGCGGTTGAGCGATGCCTTGCGCAGGCTGCCGACGATGACGGCGACGTTGCGGTTCTGGGCCATGGGTACTCCTGGACGACAGTGTGGGGACTGCCGTTGTACCGCAAGGCTCCTAGACTTTTTCGACGCGGATGTTCAAGCGGCTGATCAGGTCGTACAGCGTGGGCCGGCTCACGCCCAGCAGCTCCGAGGCCTTCTGGATGTTGCCGTTGGACCGCGCCAGCGCGGCCAGGATGGTCTCGCGCTCGGCCGTCTCGCGGGCCACACGCAGGTCGAGCGAGGTGTCGCCCGCGTCAGACGGCGGCGCCGCCTCGGGCAGGCCCAGGTCTTCGCAGGTGATGCGGTCGCCCTCGGCCATGATGGTCGCGCGCTTGATCACACTCACCAGCTCGCGCACGTTGCCGGGCCAGGCATGGGCCTCGATGGCGCGCAGCGCGTCTTCGGTGAAGCGCATGGCGCTGCGCTGCTCCTGCGAAAAGCGCTTGAGGAAGGCATGGGCCAGCAGCGCCGCATCGCCCGCGCGGCTGCGCAGCGGCGGGATGTTGACCACGATCTCGGCCAGCCGGTAGTACAGGTCTTCACGGAAGCGCTGCTCGCCAATCAGCGCCTTCAGGTCCTGGTGGGTGGCGCACACCACGCGCACGTCCACCGGGATGGAGCTGCGGGCGCCGATGCGCTCGATGGTGCGCTCCTGCAAAAAGCGCAGCAGCTTGGCCTGCAGCGAGTGCGGCAGGTCGCCGATCTCGTCGAACATCAGCGTGCCGCCGTGCGCCGTCTCGATGCGGCCGGGCGTGGTCTTCACCGCGCCGGTGAAGGCGCCCTTCTCGTAGCCGAAGAGTTCGCTTTCCAGCAGGTTCTCGGGGATGGCCGCGCAGTTGATGGCCACGAACTTGCCGCTGCGGCGCGAAGCCTGGTGCAGCGCCTGGGCCAGCACCTCCTTGCCGGTGCCGCTTTCGCCCAGCAGCATCACGCTGGCGTTGCTGGGCGCCACCTTTTCCACCATGCGGCAGATCTTCAGCATCTCGGGGTCGCGGGTGGTCACGCCCTGCGTCAGCTCGGTGCCGCGCAGCTCGCGCAGGCGCTGGTTCTCCGACTGCAGCTCATGCAGGCGCAGGGCCCGCTCCACCGTCAGGTTGAGCAGCTCCACGTCGAAGGGCTTGGCCAGGAAGTCGTAGGCGCCCAGCTCCACCGCACGCAGCGCATTGGCGCGGTCGTTCTGGCCGGTGAGCACGATGACCTTCACGCCGGGGTCCAGGTCGAGCAGCTTTTCCAGCAGCGCAAAGCCTTCGGACACCGAGTCCTTGTCGGGCGGCAGGCCCAGGTCCATGGTGACCACCGGCGGCGTGCAGCGGCGGAACTGCACCAGCGCGCTTTCGCGGTCGGCAGCCGTGACCGACTCGAACCGGTCGAGTGACCACTTGATCTGCTTTTGCAGCGCCAGGTCGTCCTCGACGATCAGCAGCTGGGGCGACTTGGGGGTACTCATGGCGCGCTCATCAGGTCGGCTTCGTGGGGCATCTTCGCATCATGCAGGGGCAGCAGGATGGTCATCGTGGTGCCACGGCCCACCTCGCTGCGCACCTCGATGCGGCCGCCCAGCTCTTTCACGTACTGGTGGCTTTCATAGGCGCCGATGCCCATGCCCGCCGCCTTGGTGGTGCTGAAGGGCTTGAACAGCCGGGTGTGGATGAACTCGGGGCTCATGCCCTGGCCGGTGTCGCTCACCACCACCCGGGCCATGTCGCCGGCGCGGTCCAGCGCAATGGCCACCTGGCCTTCGGGCGGCGTGGCGTCCAGTGCGTTCTGCACCACATGGCCCAGCACCCGGGCCAGCCGCTCTTCCTGCCCGCGCACTGACAGGCCGCGCTGGCTGTGCAGCTCCACGCTGCGGCCGCGGGCGGCGGCCATCTCGCGCGTTTGCTCGGCGATGGCGGCCAGGTCGACGCCGCACACCACACCCAGCGGTTTGTCTCCTTCGCGCAACTGTTCCATCAGCGCCTGCATCTTCTCGAGCGAGTTCTCGACCGTCAGCAGCATGTCCTGCTGGAACTCCGGGTTGTGCCGAAGCCGTTTGGCGTTCTGCATCATCAGCGACAGCTGGGTGATGATGTTTTTCAGGTCGTGCACCACGAAGGCCGACATGCGGTGGAAGGCGTCGAATTTCTGCGCCTCCAGCAGCGCCTCGGTGGCGCGGGCCTGGGCCAGGAAACTGGCGGCCTGGCGGCTGGCGGTTTTCAGCAGGTCGCGCACTTCCCAGGTGACGCTGGCCGCGTGCGCGGGACGTTTGAGCACCACAAAACCCAGCAGCTCCGACGCACCGACGAACAGCGGTATCACCAGCCAGAAATTGGGGTGGCCGGTGAGCCAGGTCGGCACCACCAGCCCGTTGTAATGGCGGGGCTTGGCGCGGTATTCGTCCAGGTCGATGATCCAGCCGGTATCGCCCAAGAACTTGCATAAGGGGTCGCCGGCCGATTCCAGGGTATTCATCGGCGGAACGTTCCAGCGGGCGCTGAGCACGTAGTCGGGCGAGCCGGCGGCCGCCATCCACAGCGCGCCACCCGGGCACTGCAGCATGTCGGCCAGACCCTGTACAGCCCGCGCGCCCATGTCCTGCGAGCCGGTATCGCCCGACAGCCGCGCGGTGAACCGCAACCATTCGGCCCGGTAGTCGTAGCGGTAAGCAAAGAAATTCTTGGCCACGAACACCCGCAGCCGTGCGCGCACGCTGCCAGAAATCAGCAGCACCGCCAGCAGCAGCAGCGCCACGAAAACCAGGGTCAGTTGCAGCGCCCGACCCCAATCGCCGCTGAAATACTGGACAAAATAACCCACCGCCGCCACGAACAGCAGGTAGCCGCCCACGAACATCAGGGTGGCGGTATGAAACACCACCGCGCGCGACATCTGCGCGCTGGCGCGCCAGTCAGCATGGCGCCGGGTGGCGATGAACAGCAGCGGCACCGCCACCGCATGCACCAGGCCGCGTGCGGCCAGACCCACCCCGTCCAGCGTGCCGAACAGGAAGGCCAGCGAAAACAGGTAAATGTCGAAGACGAACACAAACCCCAGGCCCAGGCACAGCGGTTTGATGTTCCAGTGGAATTCGCGCGGCGTGCGGCGGTACAGCTGCTCCAGCAGCACGATGCCGAACACCGGCAGCATCAGCCGGGCCAGAAAGACCGCCCGGCCGCTTTGTTCCGCCTCTGACTTCAGCAACAGCTCAGGCAGGCCCGCCGCGGCGGCCAGGAGCACGATGGCCGCGCCGGCCATCTTCAACGCCGACCAGCGCCCGCCCGCCGGCTGCAACACCCGCAGCAGGTAGGCGAAGACACAGGCGTATCGGGCACTGTCCAACAGGCCGCTGACGCCTTCGGCCAGCGGGCTTTGCGTCAGCTGGGCCACGAAACCGCCCAGCGCCCACGCGGCGGTGGCGGCCATGGCCAGCACGAACAGGCGATGCACGCCAGGGTGCTCCACGAACAGGCGGCCGGCGCTGCGCAGGCTGAGCGCGAACGCCGCATACGCCAGAACGGTGAAGCCCCACCCGTAGACAGCGAAGTCGAGCAAAGGCGTTGAATCCATGAAGAAGACAAAAGGCCGCCCACAGGCGGCCCGATGTGGACACGGCGACTGGACGACTGCCCAGCTTAGCGCGCGCCCTTGCCGGTGAGCACCACGGCCACGGTTTCGAACAGGATCAGCAGATCCAGGAACAGGGTGTGGTTCTTCACGTAGTACAGGTCGTACTGCAGCTTTTCCTGCGAATCTTCCACCGTGGCGCCGTAGTGGTAGCGCACCTGGGCCCAACCGGTGACGCCGGGCTTGATGCTGTGGCGCACCGCGTAGTACGGAATTTCCTGCGTCAGGCGCTCGACGAAGAAGGGGCGCTCGGGGCGCGGGCCCACGATGCTCATTTCACCCTTGAACACGTTGATGAGCTGGGGCAGCTCGTCGATGCGCAGCTTGCGGATGACGCGGCCCACGGCCGTCACGCGGTCGTCGGCGGCGGTGGCCCAGCGCGGCTTGCCGTCTTTTTCAGCGTCGTTGCGCATGCTGCGGAATTTGACGACGTTGAAGTTCTGGCCATTCAAACCCACGCGCTGCTGGCGGTAGAACACCGGGCCGGGGCTTTCCAGCTTGATCAGCAGCATGGTCACCAGCATCACCGGCGCCGACACCACCAGCAGCACCGAGGCAGACACAATGTCGAACAGCCGCTTGACCGCCGTGCGGAAAAAGCCCTGATCAAAACCATCGCCGAAAATCAGCCAGCCGGCGTTGACGTAATCCAGGCGCAGCTTGCCCAGCGTTTTTTCAAAATGGGTGGAAATGTCGGACACGCGAATGCCCTGGATCTTGCAATCGAGCAGGTCGCGCAGCGGCATGTTGCCGCCGCGGCGCTCGGTCACCGCCACCACGATTTCACTCACGCCGGCGCGCAGGGCGGTTTCTGCCAGCGACTGGCCGCTGAGGATCTGCGAGGCCAGCACGGCCACCTGCTGTTCATGCGGCGCCGGGAAGAAGCCCACCACCTCGGCCGAAGGATCTGAGCTGTTCAGGGTTTCGCCCACCAGCTTGGCGGCCGGGCCTGAGCCCAGCACCAGGATGCGCGAGCGCGCACGACCCACGCTGGCGTGCGCGGCATACACACGGTGAACCAGCACCGCCGCCACCGCCAGCACCGCCGCCACCGGCAGGATGCGCGAGCCGGCGCCTTGTTCAGGCAACACCGAGAAAATGGCGTAGGCCAGCGGCAGCGCAAACAGTGCCGCCAGGCCGGCGCGCGCCAGGGTTTCGGTGAATGAGCGGTTGTGCGCCTGCTGGTAAAACCCGGAAGCGATGTTGATGACGAACGTGCAAGTGGCCACCGAGAAACCGTGGGTGGCCGTCATCGACAGCAGGAAATCCGAATGTTGCCGGCCCAGGGCCACGGCAGCCAGCACCGCAGAAACGATCAGGCCGTAATCGAACAGAACCTGAAAGATGAGGCGCCGGTGAATATAGTGATTGAAGATCCTAACCACAGAACACCTCTTGACTTCTGTTTGACAGCTGCTTCACCGCTTCGGGTTGAAGCACTCCATCCCATGCTGTGTGTGGGCGGCTTGTACCGCCGCATGTGGTGCCGCCGAGCCGCCGTACCGGCGCGCCCTTGACCGCAACCGGTTGTAGCAGTGTGCACTGCGGGTAACCACCCCCCAACAGGGTGCCCATTTTTTGCCGCTCGATGATGCGAGTGTGACTCCGGCGACACAACGCCGCGGCGCTGGCCACTGCTGCGCTGTGCGCAATCCGGCACGGAAGTCGCCGACGATAAGCTTGGCGTGATGGGCGCACACCACCTTTCCCGGCAGCACCTCAGCCGACTGCGGCAGATGTGGCGCTCGGCCGGCTGGCCATGCCAAGACCTGCTGGAGGCCGAATTGTTGGCCGGTGGCTGGCTGGAGCGGCTGCGCGACGGCCATGGCCGCGAAACGCTGCGTGTAACAGACGCGGGTGTCAGCGCCATTGCAGCCTCGGTGCAGGTCAATCGCGGCGCGCGCGATGCGCACGAGGCCCTGGTGGCCCAGGTGGCCACCGCCATGCAGCGCGCCGGCCGGCTCACCTGGCGCCGGCTGAGCCTGCGGGCCCGGGTGGGCGAGGCATGGGTGATGTCGCAACCTGACGTGTTCTCGATCCGCCAGACCACGGTGGAGGCCTATGCCGAGCCGGTGGTGCACGAGATCAAGGTGCGGCGGGCCGACCTGCTGAGCGACCTGCGCCAGCCGGCCAAGGGCGCGGCTTACCTGGCCACCGCCTGCCAGTGCTGGTACGTGCTGCGCGAAGGCATCGGCGAGCCCGACGAAGTGCCGGCCGCCTTCGGCGTGTTGATGGCGCGCGGCGAGGCGCTGGATGTGGCTCGCACCGCGCCGCATCGACCCATGGTGGTGCCCTTTGCCACCTGGATGGCCCTGGCCCGCAGCCATGCCGACGCCCGCGCCGACAGCGACGACCATGAAAGCCAGGCCTGGCTGGGCGCCGAGCCTGGGCCGGAAGCCGCGCCTGATGTGCCCCGTGTGTCCGGGCCGACATGAACTGGCGATAACGCCGACAAGCGCGCCGTCTCCAATGCCGCGTCATGGGGCCCGACCGGCCCGGCCACCGGCAGCAACTTCATGAAACGCCTGACCTCACACCGTTCGACCAGCCGCCAGTCCGCCACCAGCGGCACGCCGCACCAGCACGCCCCGCACCACGATGACCACGGCGGCCTGGCCGCCGACCTGCCGCGGCTGCTGGCAACGATGCCGTCGCGGCGCGGCGTCATCACCCTGCTGGCGGGCGCGGGCACGGGGCTGCTGTTCGGCTGCGGCGGTGGCAGCGACGCTGCTTCCAGCAGCAGCAGCACTTCCACAGGCACCACCGGCACCACCACCACCACCACGACCACCGGCACCTCGGGCAGCACCAGCAGCACCAGCACCGTCAGCAGCTGCACGGTGATTCCCGAAGAAACCGCCGGCCCCTACCCGGGCGACGGCTCCAACACCAGCAACGGCAGCGTGGCCAACGCGCTGGCGCTCAGCGGCATCGTGCGCAGCGACATCCGCAGCAGCATCGGTGGCGCCAGCGGCGTGGCGGCCGGCGTCCCGCTGACGGTGAAGCTGCAGGTGGTCAACACCAACGGCAGCTGCGCCGACCTGGCGGGCTATGCGGTGTACCTGTGGCACTGCACCCGCGACGGGCTGTATTCGATGTACTCCAGCGGCGTGACGGCCGAGAACTACCTGCGCGGTGTGCAGCCCACCGACAGCGACGGCATCGCCACCTTCACCACCATCTTCCCGGGTTGCTACGCGGGCCGCGTGCCGCATATCCACTTCGAGGTGTACCGCAGCACCAGCACGGCCACCTCGTTCTCCAACAAGCTCAAGACTTCACAGCTGGCCTTCCCGACCGACGTGTGCAACACCGTCTACGCCACCAGCGGCTACAGCGCCAGCGTGCGCAACTTTGCCAGCGTCAGCTTCAGCACCGACGGCATCTTCAGCGATGGCGTGAGCACCCAGCTGGCCACCGTCACCGGCAACGTGACCGACGGCTACGTGGCCACGCTGGTGGTGGGCATCAGCGTCTGACGACGTGGGTGACACTTCCTCCCGGGAGGAGGTCACCGACATGCTGCGTTGCCTGGTCGTCGACGACGACACCGAGATCCGCGCCACGGTGCGCGACTACCTGCGCGGTTTCGGCATGCAGGTGGAAGACGCCGCCGACGGCGCCGCGATGCGCCGCCAAATGGCTGCACAGGCCTTCGACGTGGTGGTGCTGGATGTGATGCTGCCCGACGAGAGCGGGCTGGACCTATGCCGCTGGGTGCAGCAGCACTCGGGCACGCCGGTGATCATGCTCACCGCCCATGGCGACCCGGCCAGCCGGGTGCTGGGGCTGGAGATCGGCGCCGACGACTACCTGGGCAAGCCCTTCGAGCCGCGCGAGCTGGTGGCGCGCATCCACGCAGTGACGCGGCGCCTGCGCAAGGGCGAGCGGGGGGCCGATGCCACGGCCCGGCCGCTGCGCTTCGCGGGCTGGCAACTCGACCGCCTGCGCCGGCAGCTGCTGTCGCCGCAGCAGGTGGTGGTGTCGCTGTCCAACGCCGAATACCGGCTGCTCAATGCCTTCGTCGAACGGCCCGGCCGGGTGCTCAGCCGCGATACGCTGATCGACCTGACCCGTGCCGCGGGCGTGGAGGTGAACGACCGCAGCATCGACCTGGGTGTGTCGCGCCTGCGGCAGAAGCTGGGCGATACCTCGCGGCAGCCGGTGCTCATCCGCACCGTGCGCGGCGAAGGCTACCTGTTCGACGCGGAGGTGGCGTGAAGGCCTGGCTGCGCCGCTGGTGGGCCGACACGCTGTTCAAGCGCCTCTTCGTGCTGTTGTGGGCGGCCCTGGTGGTCAGCCACCTGGCGGCCTTCATCGTGGCCACCGGCTGGCCTTCGGGGCCCCGGGTGCCGCATGCCGCGGCAGGCGCCCTGCCCGATCTGCCGACCCTGCCCTCGCTGCCGCCCCTGCCGCCGCCGGCGGATGGGCCGCACGCCGGACCCGGGCCGCGCCCGCCGCACGCCGCGCCGTTGCTGCCGCCGCACGCCACGGGCGAGCCTGGCCGCCGCGACTACCGCAACGTGCTGCTGCTGGACTATGCGGTGCGGCTGCTGCTCATCGGCCTGTGCGCCTGGTGGGGTGCGCGCTGGCTGTCGGCGCCGGTGCGGCGGCTGGTGGCGGCTTCGCGCCAGCTGGGCGCGGCGGTCGGCCGGCCGGGTGCCCAGTTGCCCAAGCTGGACGAAGCCCGCGGCACGGTGGAAGTGCGCGAGGCGGCCCATGTGTTCAACGAGATGGCGCAGCAGCTGGACGAATCGTTCCGCCACCGCGGACTGTTGATGGCCGCCATCTCGCACGACCTGCGCACGCCGCTCACCCGCATCCGCCTGCGGCTGGAAGCGCTGGGCCCCGACGACGACCGCGTGCGCCGCTGCGTGGCCGACGTGGCCGAGATGGACACGCTGCTGGAAGACGCGCTGGCGCTGTTCCGCGGCCTGGGCACGCCCGAGCCCACCCAGGCCACCGACATCACCGCGCTGGTGCAGGCGCTGTGCGACGACGCGGCCGAGCTGGGCCAGCCGGTGCAATTCAGCGGCGAGCCGGCCACCGCGCCCGCGCAGCCGGTGGCGCTGCGCCGGGTGGTGGGCAACCTGCTGTCCAACGCGGTGCGCTATGGCGGGCAGGCGCAGGTGGCGGTGCGGCGGCAAGGGCCGCAGGTGGTGATCACCATCGACGACGCCGGACCGGGCATTCCGCAGGCGGCGCTGCAGGCGGTGTTCGAGCCTTTCCACCGGCTGGAGTCTTCCCGCAACCGGGCCTCGGGCGGCAGCGGGCTGGGCCTGTACATCGCCCGCGACCTGGCGCAGCGGCAAGGCGCCACCGTGGGCCTGAGCAACCGGCCGGAAGGCGGATTGCGGGCGGAGGTGAGACTGCCAGCATAATGCGAATCAATCTTGTTTGCGATTTGCTGGAGCTGTTGTGCAGTCTGTTCCACCCGCCTTCTCCGCCCTGGCCCGGGCCGCCCTGCTGACCCTGGGCGCCGCCGCAGCCGCGCCCGCCGCCCTGGCGCAGGCCGCCCCCGACACACCGCCGGTGCAGCAGGTGTTCATCAACGCCAGCGCCGATGCCTCGGCCGAAGGCCTGAAGGCGCCCTATGCCGGCCGCCAGGTGGCACGCGGCGGCCGCGTGGGCCTGCTGGGCAACCAGGACCTGATGGACACGCCCTTCAGCCAGACCAGCTACACCCAGGACCTGATCCAGAACCAGCAGGCCGCCAGCATCGGCGACGTGCTGCGCAACGACCCGACGGTGCGGGTGGCGCGCGGCTTCGGCAACTACCAGCAGCTGTACCTGATCCGCGGCTTTCCGGTGTATTCCGATGACATGGCCTACAACGGCCTGTACGGCCTGCTGCCGCGCCAGTACCTGGCGGCCGAGCTGATCGAGCGGGTGGAGGTGCTGCGCGGCGCCAACAGCTTCGTCAACGGGGCAGCGCCCACCGGCAACGGCGGCGGGCTGGGTGGTGCCATCAACGTGATGCCCAAGCGCGCCCCCAATGAGGCGGTGAACCAGGTGACGGTGGGCGTGGAAAGCGGCGGCCAGGGCTACCTGGCGGCCGACGTGGCGCGGCGCTTCGGCCCCGACAAGAGCACCGGCCTGCGCCTGACGGCAGTGCGCCGCGACGGCGACACCGCGGTCGACCACGAGCAGCGCGAGCTGGGCCTGCTGGGCGTGGGCCTGGACTGGCGCAGCCGCAGCGTGCGGGTGTCGGCCGACATCGGCTACCAGGACCAGCAGCTGCGCGGCACCCGCCCCAGCGTGACGCCGGGCAGCTACATCCCCGCCGCACCCGATGCCGACAGCAACCCCGGCCAGCCCTGGACGGTGTCGAACGAACGCGACACCTTCGGCACCCTGCGCGCCGAGTTCGACCTGGCGCCGCAGACCACCGCCTGGCTGGCCGCTGGCGCGCGCCGCGGCAAGGAGTTCAACGACCTGGCCGGCGTGACGGTGACGGGCGATGGTGGCGCCACCAGCGTCTCGCGCTTTGCCAACGTGCGGCGCGACGACATCGCCACCGGCGAGCTGGGCCTGCGCCACAGCCTGACCACCGGCAGCGTGAAGCACCAGCTGGTGGCCGCCGCGGCGCTGTACACCTCGAAGGAACGCAACGCCTACGTGTTCTACGGCCCCAATGCGGCCAGCAACCTGTACGACCCGGTGACGGTGACCCCGCCGACCACGCCCAGCTTCACCGGCGGCACGCTGGACGATCCGCTGGTGGTCAGCCGCATCCGCACCCGCAGCCTGGCGCTGGCCGACACGCTCTCGTTCGCCGACGACAGCATCAAGCTGACGCTGGGCGCGCGCCACCAGTCCATCGAGACCACCGGCTACGACTACAACACCGGCGCGCAGAACGCGCACTACGACAAGAGCAAGGTCACGCCAACGGCCGGCCTGCTGGTGAAGTTGTCCAAGCAAGTCTCGGTCTACGGCACTTATGCCGAGGGCCTGGTCAAGGGCGACGAAGCCTCGGGCAGCTACCTCGACGGCAACGGCAACTCGCAGCCCGTCAGCAACCAGGGCGAGGTGTTTGCGCCCTACGTCACCAAACAGGTGGAGCTGGGCGCCAAGCTGGACACCGGCCGCTTCGGCGGCACCGTGGCGCTGTTCCAGGCGCGCAAGCCGGTGGCCGGCGTGGAAGGCACCCGCTTCGTGGGCTCAGCCTACAAGCAGACCAACCGCGGCATCGAGGCCACCGTGTTCGGCGAAGCCACCCGCGGCCTGCGCCTGCTGGGTGGCGCCACCTACCTGCACACCGACGTGCAGGGCGACGACGCCGTGGGCGCGCCGAAGTGGCAGTTCAATGCCAATGCCGACTGGGACGTGCCCGGCGTGCCCGGCCTGGCCTTGACCGGCCGCGTCACCTACACCGGCAAGCAGTACGCCGATGCGGCCAACAGCCTCACCGTCAAGGCCTGGACGCGGCTGGACGTGGGCGCGCGCTACGGCCTCACGCTGGCCGGGCGCGACGTCACGCTGCGGGCCAACGTCAACAACCTGACCAACCGCGACTACTGGGCTTCGGTGGGCGGCTTCCCGGGCGCCAACTACCTGGTGCTGGGCGAGCCGCGCACCGTGGTGCTGTCGGCCAGCGTCGACTTCTAAGGGCCGGCCATGCTCAGCACCCGCGCCGTGCGCCGCTGGCAATGGGTGCACACCTGGAGCAGCCTGGTGTGCACCGTGTTCATGCTGCTGCTGTGCCTGACCGGCCTGCCGCTGATCTTTCATCACGAAATCGGCCACCTGCTGGGCACCGAGATCGAAGCCGCCGAGATGCCGGCCGACACGCCGCGCGCCAGCCTGGACGAGGTGATGCGCCTGGCCCTGCAACGCTACCCGGGCAAGCAGGGCATGTTCGTGTCGCAGGAAGAAGACGACGACCGCGTCTGGTACGTCACGCTGTGCGAGCGGCCCGACTCCAACGACAACCTCAAGCAGGTGGCGGTGGATGCACGCAGCGGCCAGGCGCTGGGCGACCCGCCGCTGGACAGCGGCTTCATGTACGTGATGCGCTCGCTGCACATCGACCTGTTCGCCGGCCTGCCCGGCATGCTGTTCCTGGGCGCGATGGGCGTGCTGCTGCTGGTGGCGCTGGTCTCGGGCACGGTGCTGTATGCGCCCTTCATGCGCAAGCTGCGCTTTGGCGAAGTGCGGCGCGACCGCAGCCCGCGGGTCAAGTGGCTGGACCTGCACAACCTGCTGGGCATCGTCACGCTGGTGTGGTTCACCGTGGTGGGCGCCACCGGCGTGATCAATGCCTGGGCCGACCTGCTGGTGAAGTACTGGCAGGCCACCGAGGTGGCGCAGATGGTGGCGCCCTACCAGGGCCAGCCGCCGCTGCAGCAGCCGGGCTCGCTGCAGGCCGCGGTGTCGGCGGCGCGCGCGCTGGCGCCCGACATGAAGGTGGCCTTCGTGGCCTTTCCGGGCACCGGCTTCAGCAGCCCGCACCACTACGGCGTGTTCCTGCGCGGCACCGATGCGGTGAGCGCCCGCCTGCTCAAGCCGGTGCTGGTGGACGCCGCCACCGGCCAGGTGACCGACAGCCGCGAGCTGCCCTGGTACCTGACGGCGCTGCTGATCTCGCAGCCGCTGCACTTCGGCGACTACGGCGGCCGGCCGATGCAGATCCTGTGGGCGGTGCTGGACCTCATCACCATCGTGGTGCTGGCCAGCGGGCTGTACCTGTGGGTGGTGCGGCGCCGGCAGGCGCCGGCGCTGGACGCCAAGTTGTCGATGCAAGCCAGCGAGGCGGCCCGATGAGGCGGCACCTGTGGCGCGTGCCCATCCTGCTGGGTGGCATCACCGCCGTCGGCCTGCTGTCGGGCCTGCTGGGCGACGGCGCCTGGGACGCCGTGGCCTGGCTGGGCCTGGGCGTGCCGGTGGCCGCAGGCCTTTGGTACGGCCTGCGGTCCTAGTCCGGTCAGACTGCTGCGAGGGCCTGATCCAGGTCGGCGATCAGATCGTCGATGTGCTCGATGCCCACCGACAGCCGCACCGTGTCTTCACCCACGCCGGTCTTGGCCAGTTCTTCGGGCGACAGCTGGCGGTGCGTGGTCGAGGCCGGGTGCGTGGCCAGCGACTTGGCATCGCCGATGTTCACCAGCCGCGTGAACAGCTGCAGCGCGTCGAGGAAGCGCGCGCCATCGGCCCGCTTGTCGCCCGAACGGCCCTTGACGCCGAAGGTGAGCAGGCCGGAAGCCTTGCCGCCCAGGTACTTGCGGGCCAGCGCATGGTCGGGGTGGTCTTCCAGGCCGGCGTAGTTCACCCAGGCCACCTTGTCGTGCCGCGTCAGGTGCTGGGCCACCGCCAGCGCATTGGCGCTGATGCGGTCCATGCGCAGCGCCAGCGTCTCGATGCCCTGCAGGATCAGGAACGAGTTGAACGGAGAGATCGCCGAGCCCATGTTGCGCAGCGGCACCACGCGCGCACGGCCGATGTAGGCGGCGGCGCCCAGCGCCTCGGTGTACACCACGCCGTGGTAGCTCACGTCGGGCTCGTTCAGTCGCTTGAAGCGCTGCTTGTGCTCGGCCCACGGGAACTTGCCCGAATCGACGATGGCACCGGCCACCGTGGTGCCGTGGCCGCCCATGTACTTGGTGAGCGAGTGCACCACGATGTCAGCGCCGTGTTCGATGGGCCGGCACAGGTAGGGGCTGGGCACGGTGTTGTCCACGATCAGCGGCACGCCGTGGCGATGCGCGATCTCGGCGATGCGGGCGATGTCGGTGACGTTGCCGGCCGGGTTGCCCAGCGACTCCACGAACACGGCCTTGGTGCGCTCGTCGATCAGCGACTCGAAGCTGGCCGGGTCGCGATGGTCGGCAAAGCGGGTGCTGATGCCGTACTGCGGCAGCGTGTGCGCGAACAGGTTGTAGGTGCCGCCATACAGCGCGGTGGAAGAGACGATGTTGTCGCCTGCCTCGGCGATGGTGAGGATGGCGTAGGTGACCGCCGCCTGGCCCGAGGCCAGCGCCAGCGCGCCGATCCCGCCCTCCAGGGCCGCGACGCGCTGCTCCAGCACGTCGGTGGTCGGGTTCATGATGCGGGTGTAGATGTTGCCCGCCACCTTCAGGTCGAACAGGTCGGCGCCGTGCTGGGCGTTGTCGAAGGCATAGGCCGCCGTCTGGTACAGCGGCACCGCCACCGACTTGGTGGTGGGGTCGGGCTTGTAGCCGGCATGCACCGACAAGGTCTCGAACCGGGGCTGACGTTCGCTCATGGGGTCTTCTCCTTCAGCTTCTTGGGTTGCGCAGCGTAACGTTGGCCGGGGGCGGCTGCATATGCGGTGAACGCGCAAGCGCATGCGCAATGCTTCGTTCGCTGTTGGATTTGCAGCACCTAGAGTGGCCGCATGTCATCCGCCACCCTCGCATCGCCTTCGACCCGCCCGGCCGCCGCCGGCCGCCTGGAGATCCGCCCGCTGGACGCGCCGCTGGGCGCCGAGGTGCTGGGCCTGGACCTGGGCCGCCCGCTGGCCGACGACGACTTTGCGCGCATCCACCGCGCCCACCTCGAGCACCATGTGCTGGTTTTCCGCGACCTGCGCATCACGCCGCAGCAGCAGGTGGACTTCAGCCGCCGCTTCGGCCCGCTGCAGATCCACGTGCTGCGGCAGTTCCAGCTGCCCGGCCACCCCGAGATCCTGGTCGTCTCGAACATCAAGGAAAACGGCCAGCCCATCGGCCTGGGTGATGCCGGCCACTACTGGCACTCCGACCTCTCGTACAAGGAGCTGCCCAGCCTGGGCTCGATGCTGCATGCGCAAGAGCTGCCCAGCGAAGGCGGCGACACGCTGTTCGCCAACCAGCACCTGGCCTGGGAGCGTCTGCCCGCCGCGCTGAAGAACGCCGTGGCCGGCCTGAAGGCCGAGCACCACTACCTGGCCAAGTACGCCGAGCTGCAGCAGCGCAACCCCTGGCGCCCCAACCTCACGCCCGAGCAGATCGCCGAGGTCCAGCCCGTGGTGCACCCGGTGGTGCGCACCCACCCGGAGAACGGCCGCAAGGCGCTTTTCGTCAGCGAGCACTTCACCACCCGCATCGTCGACGTGCCCGAGGACGAAAGCCGCGCGCTGCTGGACGAGCTGTTCCGCCTGAGCACGCTGCCCGAGCTGGTGTACCGCCACCGGTGGCAGCCGCACGACATGGTGTTCTGGGACAACCGTTCCGTCACCCACCTGGCCGCCGGCTGCCCCGACCACCTGCGCCGCCGCCTGAACCGCACCACCATCGAGGGCGACGCGCCCTTCTGACGAGCACCTCCATGTTGAAGAAACTAGTGGCCGCCACGCTGGCGGCCGGCATGACCCTGGGCGCCGCCACCGCCGCCCACGCCGAAGGCCAGATCCGCATCGCCGAGCAGTTCGGCATCGTGTACCTGCTGCTGGACGTGGCCAAGGATCAGAAGCTGATCGAGAAGCAGGGCAAGGCCCAGGGCCTGGACATCAAGGTCGACTACGTCACCCTGTCGGGCGGCGCGGCGGTGAACGACGCGCTGCTGTCCGGCTCCATCGACGTGGCCGGTGCCGGCGTAGGCCCGCTGCTCACGCTGTGGGACCGCACCCGCGGCCGCCAGAACGTGCGCGGCATTGCCTCGCTGGGCAACTTTCCGTACTACCTGGTCAGCAACAACCCGAACGTGAAGACGATTGCCGACTTCACCGACAAGGACCGCATCGCGGTGCCTGCGGTGGGCGTCTCGGTGCAGTCGCGGGTGCTGCAGCTGGCCTCGGCCAAGCTGTGGGGCGATGCGCAGTACAACAAGCTGGACAAGATCAGCGTGGCCGTGCCGCACCCCGAGGCCACCGCTGCCATCATCAAGGGCGGCACCGAGATCACCGGCCACTTCGGCAACCCGCCGTTCCAGGAACAGTCACTGGCCGGCAACCCGAACGCGCGCATCGTGCTCAAGAGCTACGACGTGCTGGGCGGCCCGGCTTCGGCCACCGTGCTGTACGGCACCGAGAAGTTCCGCGAGCAGAACCCGAAGACCTACAAGGCCTTCGTCGACGCGCTGGCCGAGGCGGCGCAGCTGATCCGCGGCAACCCCGAGCTGGCGGCCGACATCTTCATCCGCACCAACAAGTCCAACGTCGACCGCAAGCTGCTGCTGTCCATCATCAAGAACCCCGAAGTGCAGTTCAAGCTGGCGCCCGAGAACACCTATGCGCTGGCCGAGTTCATGCACCGGGTGGGCACCATCAAGAACAAGCCAGCTTCGGTGAAGGACTATTTCTTCGACGATGCCCACCTGGCCGGGGGCAGCTGAGATGACCGCGACCGCCACGCTGCGCAGCGCCACCGCGCGCGAGTTGCCGCCGGCCCTGCGTTCGCAGGAGCCGCAGGCGGCGGCCCAGCCTGCCCCGCAGGAGGCGCTGCTGCAGGTGGACGGCGTGACGCTGGAGTACGCCACGCGTGAGCGCGTGGTGCGGGCCACGCACCGCGTGAGCTTCGACGTGCACCAGGCCGACCGCTTCGTGCTGCTGGGGCCTTCGGGCTGCGGCAAGAGCACGCTGCTCAAGGCCATCGGCGGCTTCATCGCCCCGCGTGAAGGCGAGATCCGGCTCGACGGCCAGGCGGTGCACCAGCCGGGGCCCGACCGCATCGTCGTGTTCCAGGAGTTCGACCAGCTGCCGCCCTGGAAAACGGTCAAGGCCAACGTGATGTTTCCGCTGCTGGCCGCGCGCAAGCTGGGCCGCAAGGAGGCCGAAGAACGGGCGCTGGACTGCCTGGCCAAGGTGGGCCTGTCGAAGTTTGCCGATGCGTATCCGCACACGCTGTCGGGCGGCATGAAGCAGCGCGTGGCCATCGCCCGTGCGCTGGCCATGCAGCCCAAGGTGCTGCTGATGGACGAGCCGTTT
>NZ_CAXFDV010000645.1:0-5231 GCF_964001545.1 uncultured Aquincola sp. | reverse complement strand
CGGCGGGGTAGGTGAAGTTGCTGGGGTCGTAGAAGGCGTTTTCGTTGAGGCCCGGCTCCAGCTTGTCGTGCGGGAAGTTGTGCGGCACGTAGGCGGTGAGCGCCACCTGCGCGAAGGGCACGTTCTTGTCGGTGCCCGCCACCTTGAACACGCCGTCCTCGAACACCACGTCGGTGTCGGCCGCTTCCATCAGGTGCGCGGCGATCTTGCGGCCCTTGGCCACCACCTTGTCCAGCGCCTTGACGATGGCGGTGCCGCCCACCGCCAGCGAGCGGCTGCCGTAGGTGCCCATGCCGAACAACACCTTGCCGGTATCGCCGTGCTCGATGGTCACGTCGTCCAGTGGAATGCCCAGCTTGTCGGCCACCACCTGCGCGAAGGTGGTTTCATGCCCCTGGCCGTGGCTGTGGCTGCCGGTGAAGATGGTGACCTTGCCGGTGGGGTGCACCCGCACCTCACCCGCCTCGAACAGGCCGGCCCGCGCGCCCAGCGCGCCCGCCACGCTGGAAGGGGCGATGCCGCAGGCCTCGATGTAGGCCGAGTAGCCGATGCCGCGCTTCAAGCCCTTGGCCTCGCTCTCGGCCTTGCGGGCCGCGAAGCCGGCCACGTCGGCCAGTTCGATGGCGCGGGCCATGGTGGCTTCGTAGTCGCCGGTGTCGTAGGTCAGGCCCACCGGCGTGGCATACGGAAACTCGCGCACGAAGTTGCGGCGGCGGATCTCGGCGGGGTCGATGCCCAGGTCGTGCGCGGCGGTCTCCACGATGCGCTCGACCACGTAGGTGGCCTCAGGCCGGCCGGCGCCGCGGTAGGCGTCCACCGGCGCGGTGTTGGTGAACATCGCCTGCACCTGGCAGCTGATCTTGGGCGTGGCGTACTGCCCCGCCAGCAGCGTGGCATACAGGATGGTGGGCACCGCCGACGAGAAGGTGCTGAGGTAGGCGCCCAGGTTGGCCTGGGTGTGCACCCGCATCGCCAGGAACTTGCCCTGCTTGTCGGTGGCCAGCTCCACGGTGGTGAGGTGGTCGCGGCCGTGCGCGTCGGACAAAAACGCCTCGCTGCGGTCGGCCGTCCACTTGATGGGCCGGCCCAGCTGCTTGCTGGCCCACACCAGCGCGGTTTCTTCGCCGTACAGGAAGATCTTGGAGCCGAAGCCGCCGCCCACGTCGGGCGCCACCACGCGCATCTTGTGCTCGGGGATGCCCAGCACGAAGGCGCACATCAGCAGCCGCTCGACGTGCGGGTTCTGGTTGGCCACGTACAGCGTGTAGTTGTCGTCGGCCGGGCTGTAGCTGGCATTGGCCGCCCGCGGTTCGATGGCGTTGGGCACCAGCCGGTTGTTGCGGAAGGTGAGCTTGCTGACATGCGGCGCGCTGGCGATGGCGGCGTCGGTGCCGGCAGAGTCGCCGATGGACCACAGGTAGCACTGGTTGTCGGGCGCCTCGGCATGCAGCGCGCCGCCGGCAGCGGCCACCTGCGCGGCCTTGGCCACGTCCACCACCGCGGGCAGCTCCTCGTAGTCCACCTCCACCAGTGCGGCGGCGTCCTTGGCCTGCTGCAGGGTTCCGGCCACCACCAGGGCCACGCGGTCGCCCACGTAGCGCACCTTGTCCAGCGCCAGGATGGGGTGCTTGGGCTCCTTCATCGGCGTGCTGTCGATGCTGTTGATCAGCCAGCCGCAGGGCAGGCCGCCCACGTCCTTGAAGTGCTCGCCGGTGTAGACGCCCAGCACGCCGGGCGCGGCCTGGGCCGCAGCGGTGTCCACGCGCGTGAGCCTGGCGTGGGCATACGGCGAGCGGACGAAGATGCCGTAGGTCTGCTGCGGCAGCGTGATGTCGTCGGTGTACTGGCCGCGACCGGTGAGGAAGCGCGCGTCTTCGCGGCGCGGCACCGATTGGCCGATGAAGCCTTGTCGTGCAGTCATGCTGTGCCCCTTGCGGTCAAGCGCCCATGCCGGCAGCACCCTGCTGCACGGCCTTGACGATGTTCTGGTAGCCGGTGCAGCGGCACAGGTTGCCTTCCAGGTGGTGGCGGATTTCCTGCTCGGTGCCGTGCGGATGGTGCTGCACCAGGTCGATGGCACTCATCACCATGCCCGGGGTGCAGAAGCCGCACTGCAGGCCGTGGCAGGCCTTGAAGGCGGCCTGCATCGGGTGCAGCTCGCCGTTGGCGGCGGCAATGCCTTCGATGGTGGTGAGCTGGGCGCCATCGGCCTGCACCGCCAGCATCGCGCAGCTCTTGATGGCGCGGCCATTGAGGTGCACGGTGCAGGCGCCGCACTGCGAGGTGTCGCAGCCCACGTGCGTGCCGGTCAGGCGCAGGTGTTCGCGGATGAACTCCACCAGCAGGGTGCCGGGCTCCACTTCTTTGGTGACGGCCGTGCCATTGACCTGCAGCGTGATCTTCGTACCCATGGGGTTTGTCTCCTAGGAATGCCGAATGCCGCGATCGATGCACAACCACGGCCGCCGACGCATGCTAGGGCAGGCCATCCGGCCTTGCACCGACGGGAAAACCCGCGTCCTTGCCTGTGCAAGGGTGCCCGCTTGGCGCTATCGTCCCTGGATGGACAACGTGGATCTCAACATCCTTCGGCAGCTGGCCAGCTGGCAGGCCGAAGGCCGTCGCGTGGTGCTGGGCACCATCACCCGCACCTGGGGCTCGGCGCCGCGGCCGGTGGGCTCAGTGGTGGCGGTGCGCGACGACGGGCAGATCGCCGGCAGCGTGTCGGGCGGCTGCATCGAGGACGACCTGATCGCCAAGGTGCGCGACGGTGCCTTGACCCTCACCGCACCCGAAGTGGTGCGTTACGGCGTGGGGGCTGAAGAAGCCACCCGCTTCGGCTTGCCCTGCGGCGGCACGCTGGAGCTGGTGCTCGAGCCGGTGGGCCCGCATTCGCGCATCCCCGAGCTGCTGGCCGTGCTGCAGCAGGGCGACCGCATCCGCCGCGTGCTGCAGCTGGCCGACGGCCAGGTGGAGCTGCAGCCGCCCAGCGAAGGCGACGTGCTGCAGTTGACCGACACCACGCTGACCACCACCCACGGCCCCAGCTGGCGGCTGCTGCTGATCGGTGCCGGCCAGATGACGCACTACCTGGCCACGATGGCGCAGGCGCTGGACTACCAGGTGCTGATCTGCGACCCGCGCGAGGAATACGCCATCGGCTGGGACGTGCCTGGCGCGCGCCTGCTGCGCGGCATGCCCGACGACGTGGTGGCCGAGCTCAAGCCCGACGGCCACACCGCCATCGTGGCGCTGACGCACGACCCCAAGCTGGACGACCTGGCGCTGATGGAGGCGCTGGCCAGCCCGGCCTTCTACGTGGGCGCCATCGGGTCGCGCGTGAACCAGGCCAAGCGCAAGTCGCGGCTGAAGGAGCACTTCGGCCTGACCGATGCACAGCTCGACCGGCTGCATGGCCCGGTCGGCATCAAGAACGGCGCGCGCACGCCGCCGGAAATCGCGGTGGCCATCCTGGCCGAGCTGACCGCCTCACGCTACGGCTACGTGATTCCGGCGCCGCTGTCGGTGGGTGATGGCGGCCTGGCGCCCGAGGCCGGCTGCGTGGTGTGAAGCCCGCTGCGTGCGCGCCGCTCAACGCGGGCGCACGATGCAGTTGACCGGAATGCGGTCGGCCACCGCCCAGGTGATCTCCTGGCCCTTGCCGCGCAGCTCGGCCGGCCCTTCCGCATAGCGCATGCCCGATCCGCTGGGCTGTTGGCGCAGCGTCAGCACCCGCCCGTCGGGCAGGCTCACCTGCGCTGAATCGCTGGCGTAGCGCACCTGCAGCCGCAAGCCGTCTTCACAGTCGTAGTGCACCGGCGCGGTGGCGCCCGGTGCCGTGAAGGGCGGCAGCGCACAGCCTGCCAGCGCCAGCGCGCACCACACGCTGCCCGCCAGCCCTCGGGCGCCCCGGCGGGCGCGGTCCTGTCCTCTCGTCATCCGATCTCCGTCTGGCCCGGTGGGCCGCATTGCACATGCTGTTGACGGCATGTGACGTGCCCGCCGCTGCGCCGGCGCCGGCCGTCAGCGGCCTACGCCAGCTTGAAGGGCAGCTCGCGCAGGCGCTGGCCGGTGAGCGCGGCCACCGCGTTGGCCAGGGCCGGCGCCAGCGGCGGCAGGCCCGGCTCGCCCATGCCGGTGGGCGCCTCGGTGCTGGGCACGATGTGCACGTCCACCGGGGGCATCTGGTTCAGGCGGGCCACGGTGTAGTCGCCGAAGTTGCTTTGCTCCACCACGCCGTCCTTGAGCGTGATGGCGGCGCCCGGCAGCGTGGTGCCCAGCGCCATCGCCACCGCGCCCTGCACCTGCGTTTGCACCGTCATCGGATTGACCGCGAAGTTGCAGTGCACGCCGGCCGTCACGCGGTGCAGCACCGGCTGCTTGTCCACCACCGAGGCTTCCACCACGTAGGCCACCACGGACGAGAACGACTCATGCACCGCCACGCCCCAGGCCTGGCCGGCCGGCAGCTTGCGCTGGCCATAACCCGAGCGGGCCACCGCCAGGTCGAGCGCGGCGCGGATGCGCGGGTGCCGGTCGCCCAGCAGCTGGCGGCGGTAGGCCACCGGGTCCTGCCCGGCGGCGGCGGCCAGCTCGTCGACCAGCGTTTCCATCACGAAGGCGGTGTGCGTGTGACCCACCGAGCGCCACCACAGCACCGGCACGTTGACCTGCGGATGGTGCACGTCCAGCGCCAGCGGAAAGCCGTAGGGCGTATCCACCACGCCTTCGGTGGACACCGCGTCCACGCCGTTCTTGACCATGAAGGGCTCGAACGGCGTGCCCTTGAGGATGGACTGGCCCACGATGGTGTGCTGCCAGGCCAGCACCTGGCCCTTGGCGTCCAGGCCGATCTCGGCGCGGTGCACGTGCAGCGGGCGGTAGTAGCCGCCGCGGATGTCGTCCTCGCGGCTCCACATCAGCTGCACCGCACCCTGGCCACCGGCCGCGCGCCAGGCCTTGGCCACCTGAGCGGCTTCCACCACGTAGTCCGACGAAGGCACGCCGCGCCGGCCGAAGCCGCCGCCGGCCATCGCGGTGTTCAGCGTCACCTGCTCGGGCTTCAGGCCCAGCGTGGCCGCCACCGCGGCCTGGTCGATGGTCTGGAACTGCGAGCCGATGTGCACCGTGCAGGCATCGCCGCGGAAGTCGATCACGCAGTTCAGCGGCTCCATCGGCGCATGCGCCAGGTACGGAAAGCGGTACTCGGCGCTGATGCGGCGCGGCGCCGT
>NZ_CAXFDV010000644.1:0-7793 GCF_964001545.1 uncultured Aquincola sp. | reverse complement strand
GTGGTGGCCGGCGAGGTGCGCAGCCTGGCCCAGCGCAGCGCCGAGGCCGCCAAGGAGATCAAGACCCTGATCGGCGCCAGCGTCGAACGGGTGGAAACCGGCTCGCGCCTGGTGCGTGATGCCGGCAGCACGATGGGCGAGATCGTGGCCAGCGTGCAGCGCGTGACCGACATCATCGGCGAGATCACCGCCGCCTCCGCCGAACAAAGCCAGGGCATCGGGCAGATCGGCCAGTCGGTCCACCAGCTCGATCAGATGACGCAGCAGAACGCCGCGCTGGTGGAGCAATCAGCCGCCGCCGCGCAAAGCCTGAAGGAACAGGCCCAGCGGCTGACGGCGCTGATGAACACCTTCCGCACCGAGCCGGCGCTGCACTGAGCGGGGTTCAGTACCCCAGCCCGTGGCCGTACGGGAACAGCGGCTGCGCCGAGTCGTGCGGCAGGTCTGACTTCTGCGCGGCCACCGCTTCCATCGAGCGCGGCAGCTCCACCGGCAGCTTGCCGCGCGGGCTGGCGCGGCCGGTGAGCACGTCGAACAGCGCCGCGTCGCTGACGCCGAAATTGGCCAGCAGCGCATCGACCTTGTCCACCAGCGCGGTGAGCACGGCCGGCCGGTCCATGTACACCGTGACCACCGTGGGCACCACCGCGGCCGCGGCCTTGATGGCTTCGTAGTCGGCCTGGCCATCGGCAAAGGCCAGCGTGCCTTCATGCTGCAGCAACCCGAAGATGTAGCCCGGGTGCAGCAGCTCGCTGGGCGTGGCGGTGCGCACCAGGGCCACGTCTGCTTCAGCCGGCGTGGCCACCACGGTGTAGCCATAGCTGCGCGCCACGTCGGCATTGATGCCGTACAGCCAGACCTTGCGCACGCTGGCCGCCAGCGGCAGCCGCTGGTTGCGGTTTTGCAGCAGCACCTGCGAGCGGCGCTGCGCCTCCAGCGCATCGGCATGGTGGGCGGGCGTAGCCACCAGCGTGGCGGCGGCCTGCGCCTCAACATACGGGTTCTCGAACAGGCCCTGGCGGAACTTCTGCCGCAGGATGCGGCGCACCGAGGTGTCCAGCCGTGCTTCGGTCAGCTCGCCGGCCTGCACCGCCTGCACCAGGAAATCGCTGTCTTCGGTGCCGCCGAACTGGTCCATGCCCGCGTCCACCGCCTTCACGAAGCGGGCACGCCGGCTCAAGCCCTCCACGCCCCAGGAGGTGCCGAAGGACGAGAAGAACGCGAACGGCGACACGCCGGCCGGCGCGCCGGTCAGGCAGGGCCCTGTGCAGTCGGAGGTGATGCCCCAGTCGCTGACGATCACGCCGTCGAAGCCGCGGCGGTTGCGCAGCAGCTCGGTCAGCAGCGGCTTGTTGTAGCCGCCGCCCACGTTCTCCAGCGTCACGCCGTCCACCGTCACCGTGCCTTCGGGCATCGAGTAGGTCGGCATCAACGAACCCACGCCGGCCGCGAAGGCGCCGTCGAAGGCTTTGAGGTGCTCGGCCAGGTTGGCGCCCGGAAAGGTCATCAGCTTGCCGTAGGGGTTGTGGCTGTCCCAGCCGTCCTTGGCGGCGCCGTAGCCGCCCCAGTGCTTGACCACCGCCACCACGCCCTCGGCCGCCAGGCCGTCGCTGCGGCCCTGAAAGCCCTGCACATAGGCCTGCACCTGGCGGCTGACCTGCGCCCGGTCTTCACCGAAGGTGCCGAAGATGCGGCCCCAGCGCGGCTCGGTGGCCAGGTCGGCCATCGGCGACAAGGCCACATGCAGGCCCACCGCGCGGTACTCCTGGCGGGCGATGTCGCCGAAGCGGCGGGTCAGGTCGGCATCGTCGATGGCGGCCAGGCCCAGGGTCTCGGGCCACTGGGTGAAGCCGCCGCCCGACACGCTCTGGCCCACGGTGTACTGGAAGTGGTTGCGCGGATCACTGCTGATGGACACCGGAATGGCCAGCCGCGTGGTTTCGGCCAGCGCCTGCAGCTGGTTGTGCTGGGTGGCCAGCGTGGCGGCGTCGGCGCTCATGCGGGTGATGAAGGTGTTGACGCCTCGCTGCGTGACCAGCGGGCCGGTGGCCGCCAGGTCGATGGCGGTGCCTGCGGCGTCCAGCACCAGAGTGCCGTGCATCATCGCGCCGGCCTTTTCGGCCAGGTTCATGCGGCCCACCAGGTCGGCCGCGCGCGCCTCGGGGCTGCGGCGCCAGTCCTCGAAGGGCTCCAGCGTGCCGTTGCGGTTGAAGTCCTTGAACTGGTAGCCGTCCTGGCTGATCAGCGGCAGGCTGTCGCGGCCCAGCGTGGCCTGGGCCGGCCGGTCGTCGCCGCTGCCACAGGCGCCCAGCCAGGGCGCGATGGCCAGCAGCAGCCAGCCGCCAGGTGGCAGCACGGCGCGGCGGCGGGGCGAGGGGGTCGAAGGCCGGCGCGGGCCGGCGGTGTGTTGCAGCATGTCTTGTCTCCTGCGTTGTGGGGCCGCGCATGCTGCAAGCCGGGCCGCCGGGCCGTTGTGCCGGCGGGGGCAGCCACTTGACCTGCGGGAGCAGGCAGCGGCGCTTGAGGGTTAACACGGGATGAACGAATGTCGGCTTTCGTTAATCCTGCGCTCATGTTCAGCAGCCCCCCGCCCTCGGTATCGATGACGCTGGCGCGCGTGATGTGCGATGCCTTGCAGCACCAAGGCCTGCCCGCCGACGAATTCCATCGCCGCACCGGCATCAGCCCGCATGAGCTGGCGCAACCCGGCCTGCGACTGGGCAGCCAGCGCCACGAACGGGTGCGGGCCTTGATGAGGCTGCTGGCGCCGGCGCCGGCCGACCTCTCGGCCGTGGACCGCGACAGCCTGTACTGGCATTGGCCGGAGCAGGCGGCGCTGTGGTTCAACCAGGCCGATGCCGCCCGCGCGCTGGAAGACTGGCTGCAGTTCCGGCCGCTGGTGGGCAGCACCGACAGCGTGACGCTGCAGTCCCGCGACGATTGCCTGGTGCTGACCTACCGACCCGATTGCGAAGGCGCAGGTGCGCTGCACAGCGTGCTGGCCAACTTCGCCATCGTGCGCGAGATGCTGCGTGAGCATGGAGCCGCCGCCGGCCCGCGCGGCCTGCAGCTGCGCGCCGAGCTGGCCGGCACCGGCTACAGCCGGGTGCGCCTGGCCTGGCAGCACCGGCTGCAGATGCCGGTGCACGCGGGCAGCGAAGTGGCGGCGCACCGCCTGATCGTTCGCGGCCCGGCGCTGCGCGCAGCACTGGTGCCGCACAACGCCTGGCTGGCCGAGCGCAGCCGCCAGCTGCTGCACAGCCGCCTGCAGGCGCTGGCCGGCCAGCCGGTGGCCGACGATCTGCTGTCGCGCGCCGAAGCGGTGCTGTGCAGCCTGTGGGACGCCAGCGGCGCAGACCCTGCATCGGCCGACGACGTGGCAGGCGACGACGAGCCGCTGCAGGCCCTGCACCGGGCGGTGGCGCAGGCGCTGGGCTGTTCGCGCTGGACACTGCGGCGCCACCTGGCCAGTGCCGGTCTGCCCTTTGCCGACCTGGTGGAACGCCTGCGCGCGCGGCGCCTGGCCGAGCTGCTGCCGCGCCAGGACCTCAGCCTGCTGGAAGTGGCCTGGCGCACCGGCTTCCAGTCGGCCAGCGCCTTCAGCCGCTACCACCGGCGGCGCTACGGCGTGGCGCCTTCCGTGCGCCGCCGGGGGCTGCAGCAGGCGGCCTGACACATCCGGGCACAGCTTGGCCGCCGGTCCCATAGGCTGAGCCGCTGTTGTCCTACATCGGGGCGCAGGGTGGCTGACCAGAATCGGCGCACCTCAAGAACCGATGATGGAGACGCGCGTGGCTCAAGCCGGTGTCAGTGCCACTGCGAACGCCCCAGCCAGCCCCGGCGCCAAGCGCCTCTGGGAGCTGGACGCGGTGCGCGGGCTGATGCTCGTGCTGATGACGCTCACCCACCTGCCCACGCGCCTGTCCAACCCGACCGGGCAGCCCTTCGGCTTCGTCTCGGCGGCCGAAGGCTTCGTGATGCTGTCGGCCTTCATGGCGGGCATGGTGTACACCGCACGCGAACGGCGTGATGGCGCCGACGCCATGCGCGGGGCCTTCTTCAAGCGGGCGCTGAAGATCTACGCCTGTCAGATCGCCTTGCTGATCTTCCTGATGACGGTGGTGGCCCTGATGGGCCTGCTGATCGGGCAGGAAGCCATCATCAACCTGATCGGCTTTTACCTTGACCGCCCGCTGGCGGCGCTGTTCAGCGGCCTGCTGCTGATCTACTCGCCGCCGCTGCTGGACATCCTGCCCATCTACATCGTGTTCATGCTGGTGAGCCCGCTGCTGCTGCTGCACGGCCTGCACCGCGGCTGGGGCGGCATCCTGGGCCTGAGCCTGCTGGCCTGGCTGCTGGCGCAGTTCGACCTGGGCGAGGCGGTGTACAACGCGGTGACCAGCGTGGCGCCCATCCCGGTGCCCTACCGCCAGACCGGCTCGTTCGAAATCTGGGCCTGGCAGTTCCTGTGGGTGCTGGGGCTGTGGATGGGCTCGATGCAGGCCGAGCGGCCGGATGCGCCGCCCACGGTGTTTCCGCGCTGGATGGTGCACACCGCCATCGCGGTGGCGTTGGTGGGCTTTGTCTGGCGGCATGTGATCGGCCAGAACCCGTTCCCGGGCCACGGCACGCTGCAGCCGCTGTTCGACAAGTGGCACCTGGGCCCGTTGCGCCTGATCAACTTCATGGCGCTGCTGCTGCTGACCATGCACTTCGCGCCCTGGCTGCGGCGCCACCTGCCGCGCCTGCCGGTGCTGGAAACGCTGGGCCGCGCCTCGTTGCCGGTGTTCTGCGCCCACCTGGTGCTGGCGCTGCTGGCACTGGCCCTGGCCGGCGACGTGCAGCCGCAGCGGCCCTACTGGGTCGACCTGGCCATCGTGGTGGTGAGCTTCCCGGCGCTGTACCTGGTGGCCTGGATCAGCGGTGAGCTGGACCGCCGCACCGCTGCCAAGCGGGCCGCGCTGCGCCAGCGCATGCAGCGCAAGCCGAAGCCGGCGCCGCGCGGCGTCAGCGGCCCGACGTCGACACCAGCGTCTTCAGCGCCTGCGGAGCCGACGTCGTCGTCGCGGCGGGCTGCGCTGGGGCCTGCAGCACAGCCTGCTGCACCCCGGCCGGCCGCAGATGCGGGCTGATGACGCTGCGCCACAAGGCGTAGCCCTCGGCGTTCATGTGCAGTGAATCGGCCGAGAACAGCTCGCTGCGCGGCTGACCGTCGGCCGTGAGCATCGGGCTGAAGATGTCGATGAAGTCGAGGTTGGGCGTGGCCTGGGCATAAGCGGCGATCAGGCTGTTGGTCTCCCGCACCGCGGGCACCAGCGACGCACGCAGCGGGCTGGGCTTGATCGACAGGTAGGCGATGCGGGTGTCTGGCAGGGCCTGGCGCACCGTCTCGGTGAACTGCGTGAAGCTTTGCAACACCTGCTGGGGCGTGCGGCCTTCGGCCAGGTCGTTGTCGCCGGCGTACACCACCACCAGGCGCGGCTTGTAGGGCAGCACCAGGTCCTGCACGTACTGCGCGCAGTCCAGCATGCGTGAGCCGCCGAAGCCGCGCTTGGTCACGGCCTGGCCGGGCGCGCCAAAGGCTTCTTCCAGCCCGTTCCACAGGCGGATCGACGAGCTGCCCACGAAGAGCACGCCGCCCGGCTCGGGCGCATGCAGCTTGTCCTCGGCGGCAAAGGCGTCGAAGCTGCTCTTCCAGCGCGCATCCACCGGCGCGCTGACGGGGGCACCGCGCGTGCTGGGCGAACCGGCGGCGGTGGCCGACTGCGCCCTCACCTGAACAGCAAAGGCGGACAGGCCCAGACCCAGGGCTGTGAGCAGCAGGGACGTCTTGCGCATGGGGGCGGCACTCCTAGACAACGACAGCCCCGAGAGACTACCGCGGCGGCCACCGGTTCCACCCGGTAGCCGGCTGTTGCATTTGGCACCGCGGCAGCGCACCGCCGCCCGGGGGCCGGTCAGTCGCGCACGCGGAAGCGGCCGATGACCTGCGCCAAGTGACGGGCCTGCTCCTGCAGGCTGGTGGCCGCGGCGGCGGACTCTTCGACCAGGGCCGCATTCTGCTGCGTCATGCGATCCACGTCGGCCACCGCGGCATTGATCTCGCCGATGCCGCGGCTTTGCTGGTCGGTGCTCTGAGTGATCTCGCCCACGATGCCGCTAACGCGGCGTGCGCTGGCCAGAATGGCCTTCATCGATTCGCCGGCTTCGCCCACCAGCCGCCCGCCCTGGTCCACCCGTTCCACGCTGTCGTGGATCAGCGTCTTGATTTCGCGCGCCGCCTCGGCGCTGCGCCGCGCCAGCTGCCGCACCTCGCCGGCCACCACCGCAAAGCCCTTGCCCTGATCGCCGGCGCGGGCCGCTTCGACCGCGGCATTGAGCGCCAGGATGTTGGTCTGGAAGGCGATGCCGTCGATGGTGCCGATGATGTCCGCGATGCGGGCCGAGCTGTCCTTGATGCCGTCCATCGTGGCCACCACCTGGTCGACCACGGCGCCGCCACGGTCGGCCAGCGACGCGGAGTCTTCGGCCACCTGGGTGCCGGCCACGGCCTGCTGCTCGCTGCGGCGCACCAGCTCGGTCATCTGCTCCATCGAAGAAGCGGTCTGCTGCAGATTGCTGGCCGTCTGCTCGGTGCGACCACTGAGGTCGTGCACGCCCACCGAGATTTCCTGCGAGGCATGGGCAATCGCCTCGGCGCTGCCGCGCACGTCGCGCATCACCTGTTCGATGTTGTGCACGAAGTCGTTGAAGGCCAGCGCGATCGCATCGATCTCGTCGCGGCCCTTGACCGGCAGCCGCTGCGTCAGATCGCCGTCGCCCGAGCCGATCTGGCGCATGGCTTCCTGCACGCGGCGCAGGCCGCCCAGCAAGGCGTTGATGGACACCGTGGTCAGCGTGGCGGCCGCAGCGGCCACCAGCACCAGCGCGGCGCCCAGGCTCCACAGCAGCGCTTGCAGCGGGGCCAGCGCCTCGCCACGCTGCGCTGCGGTCACCAGCACCCAGTCGGTGCCGGGCACCGCGGCGCTCTTGACCAGAAAGTCGCCATCGCCCATGCGCACCGGCGCGGGCGGCCGTTCGCCGGCCTGCACGCCTTGCAGCAGCGCGGGGGTCAGTTCGGCCGACAGGTCGGTGGCCGGCTTGAGGATGCGCTGCCGGTCGGGGTGGGCCAGGATGCGGCCCTCCTTGTCGAGCAGGAACACATAGCCGCTGGGCGTGGGATGGATGGTGGCCAGGCCAGCCACCACGTTGTCCACCGTCACGTCGGTGCCCACCACCGCCATCACACGGCCGGCCTCGCGCACGGCCTGCGCAAAGGTGACGACCAGCTTCTTGGACGAAGCGGCGATGTAGGGGGCGGTGATCACCGGCTTGTCGCCGGCTTCGGCCAGCTTGTACCAAGGCCGTGCGGTGGGGTCGTAGTCGGCCGCACGCTGGCGTGCGGGCACCGAAATCATGCGTTTGTCGGCATGGCCCACGTAGGCCAGCTCCAGCTCACCGGCGGTGAGCGCCTGCTGCAGCGCGGGGTTGGGGTCGGCCTGGGCCGCAGCCGGGGCCAGCGCCACCACCAGGCGCTTGTTGGCGGCCACCCAATCACCCAGCTTGGCAGCCTCGGAAGCGCCAACGCGGCTGAGCTGCCCGTTGAGGTCTTCCAGCAGCGAGGCGCGGGTGAATCGATAGCTGATGAGTCCCACCACGGCAATGGCGGCAATGACGATCAGCAGGCTGGTGCCGATCAGGCGCAGGCGGATGGTGGCGAACATGGCGACAGCGGGTGCGGCGGGTCGGCGCCC
>NZ_CAXFDV010000643.1:0-3089 GCF_964001545.1 uncultured Aquincola sp. | reverse complement strand
GCCGATGGCTGGCGCTACCAGGGGCTGCCGTGGCAACAGGACTGAACGACGAGCCGTCACCCGGCGCGCTGGGGGTTCCGGGCATCGTCGCCGAGCTGCGCGCCGCGCGCGAGCGCTGGCGCACCGCGCAGAACCGGCTGCAGGAAGTGGGTGGCCGCGAGCTGCCCTCGCGCGAGGCGCTGGCTGCCGTGGTGGGCCAGCTGCGGGGCGCCTTGTTCCCGATGCGGCTGGGCCCGCCCGACCTGCGCCAGGAGCATGAGGACGACTACATCGCCCACACGCTGCAGCAGGCGCTGGCCGAGCTGCTGGTGCAGGTGCGGCTGGAGCTGCGCCACCCCGCGCGCAGCGCCGACGGCACCCGGTCAGCGGCCGCCGATGAAGACGCCGATGCGCGGGCGCTGGCCGTGGTGCGCGCCTTCGGCCAGTCGCTGCCCGGCATCCGCGCGCTGCTGGACAGCGACGTGCTGGCCGCCTATGAGGGCGACCCCGCCGCACGCAGCGTGGACGAGGTGCTGCTGTGCTACCCCGGCATCCAGGCCATGATCCACCACCGCATCGCCCACCGGCTGTACGAGCTGGGCACGCCGCTGCTGGCGCGCATCGTGGCCGAGCTGGCCCATGGCGAGACCGGGATCGACATCCACCCGGGCGCACGCATCGGCGCGGGCTTCTTCATCGATCACGGCACCGGCGTGGTGATCGGCGAAACCGCCGAGATCGGCCGCCACGTGCGGCTGTACCAGGCGGTGACGCTGGGCGCCCGCCGCTTCGAGACCGACGAAGAAGGCCACATCCAGAAGGGCGGCGCGCGCCATCCGCTGCTGGAAGACGACGTGGTGATCTATGCCGGCGCCACGGTGCTGGGCCGCGTGACCATCGGCCGCGGCTCCACCATCGGCGGCAACGTGTGGCTCACGCACAGCGTGCCGCCAGGCAGCCGCATCACGCAGGCGCACCCTACCAGCACCGGGCCAGGGGTGGCGTGATGGCCAACGATGCGCTGATGCCCGGACGCCCGGCCACCGAGCTGCCGCCGCCCACGCTGGCGGTGGGCCGCTTCGGCGCCGTGGTGCGCCAGCTGCGAGAAGGCCGGGGCTGGTCGCAGGAGCGGCTGGCCGGCGAGGCCGAGCTCAACCGCTCGTACATGGGCGAGGTGGAACGTGGCGTGGTGATGCCCTCGCTGGCCACTGCGGCCAAGCTGGCCGCTGCGCTGGGCGTGCCGCTCTCGCGCCTGCTGCAGCACTGCGAGCAGAGCCACGCCGACCGCGCGGCCGAGGCCTTTCGCTGGCTATAGCCGGTTGATGCGGTGAGGGCCGCAGGGCGATAGTCGGTTTCGTACTTTCGTTATTCACAACAAGCAGTTCCGTCTCAGGGGGTTTTCATGTCTGAAGCATCCGCCGCGCCGCAATTGGCGCTGGGCGACAACGCCGCGCGCCAGCTGGCCAATGCCACCAAGACCGCGCCGGTCCTGTCCACCATCAGCCCGCGCTGGCTGACGCACCTGTTGCAATGGCTGCCGGTGGAAGCAGGCATCTACCGCCTGAACAAGGTGAGCAACCCCAACGACGTGCTGGTGGCGTGCACCCAGCGCGACGAATCGCGCCTGCCCAGCACCTTCGTCAACTACGAAGAGCAGCCGCGCGAGTACTTCCTCAATGCCGTCAGCACCGTGCTCGACGTGCACACGCGGGTGAGCGACCTCTACAGCAGCCCGCACGACCAGATCAAGGAACAGCTGCGCCTGACGATCGAGACGATCAAGGAGCGCCAGGAAAGCGAGCTGATCAACAACCCCGACTACGGCCTGCTGGCCAGCGTGCACCCCGACCAGGTGGTGTACCCACTGACCGGCGCGCCCACGCCCGACGACCTGGACGAGCTGCTGAGCAAGGTGTGGAAGGAGCCCGCCTTCTTCCTGACCCACCCGCTGGCCATCGCCGCCTTCGGCCGTGAGTGCACCCGCCGCGGCGTGCCGCCGCCGACCGTGAGCCTGTTCGGCAGCCAGTTCCTGACCTGGCGCGGCCTGCCGCTGATTCCCAGCGACAAGGTGCCGGTGGCCGACGGCAAGACCAAGATCCTGCTGCTGCGCGTGGGCGACAAGCGCCAGGGCGTGGTGGGCCTGTACCAACCGGGCCTGGCCGGTGAACAAAGCCCGGGCCTGAGCGTGCGCTTCATGGGCATCAACCGCAACGCCATCGCTTCGTACCTGATCTCGCTGTACTGCTCGCTGGCGGTGCAGACCGACGACGCGCTGGCGGTGCTGGAAGACGTCGAGATCGGCAAGTACCACGACTACCCCGACACCTACAAGTGACCACCGGCATGAGCGTGGACACCCTTCTCGACAACGTGGCCCACCCGGTGCCGCCGCCGGGCCTGCCCGACGCGGCCGCGCTGGCGCGGCTGGCGGGCGAGTTCTTCGCGGCGCTGCCGGGCAGCCAGCCCAACCCGACGGTGGGCGGCGTGCCGGTGCCGGCCAACGTGCAGCCCGCCGGCCTGGCGCTGCCGCCCGGCAGCCACGGCCCGGCCACGCCTTCGCTGCAGCCGCTGGGCGCCACCGCCCCGGGCGCCAACCTGCTGCCCAGCTCGCCGCAGGCGCCGGCCAACGTGGCGGCGCAGGCGCCTTCGTTGCTGCCGCATGCACAGGCGCCCAACGGCGTGCCCGACCATGCACTGGTGGCCGCGCCGGCCTACGACGGCCGTGCCGGCAGCCAGCTGCTGGGCGTGCCTCAGTTGCCCCAGGTGCCTGCGCTGCAACTGCCCGGCCACCCTGGCCATGGCGGCTTGCCTGCGGGCGGCGTGCCGGCGCCCGCGGGCGCCACCGGCTACTACTTCATCGATGGCCCGGGCACGCGCGCACCGGCGGCTGCGGCCCCGGCCACACCGGCTGCGACACCGGCCTTCGACGTGCACGCGGTGCGCCGTGACTTCCCCATCCTGCGGGAGCGGGTGAACGGCAAGCCGCTGGTGTGGTTCGACAACGCGGCCACCACCCACAAGCCGCAGGCGGTGATCGACCGGCTGGCGTACTTCTACGCGCACGAGAACTCCAACATCCACCGGGCGGCGCACACGCTGGCCGCCCGTGC
>NZ_CAXFDV010000642.1:0-6861 GCF_964001545.1 uncultured Aquincola sp. | reverse complement strand
GGCAGGGCCCGCAGCCGCTCGACGGCGCCCAGCAGCGCATCCACCCGCGCCACTTCGCCGGGCGTCTGCGCCACGCGGCGCAGCGTGTCGGCGGCGCGCCGCAGCAGGGCCTCGCCCTGGGCGCGCTGCCAGGGCGAATCCGGGTGGCCCGACAAGGTGACGTGGTGGAAGGCCTCGTGCACGTCGTTGGCCGCCTGCCTGAGCGCCAGCGAGGTGACGGCCGACTGCGCGGCCCGACGCGCCTGCAGCGAATAGGCGGTGGCCACCGCGCTGCACACCAGCAGCGTGGACAGCGCCGTCGCAATGATCCAACCGCGGCCGTGGCGCATCAGCACTCGACGATGTTGACCGCGAGGCCGCCGCGGGCGGTTTCCTTGTACTTCGTCTGCATGTCGGCGCCGGTCTCGCGCATGGTCTTGATCACCTTGTCCAGCGACACATGGTGCGTGCCATCACCGCGCAGCGCCATGCGCGCCGCGTTGATGGCCTTGACCGACGCGATGGCGTTGCGCTCGATGCAGGGGATCTGCACCAGGCCGCCCACCGGGTCGCAGGTCAGGCCCAGGTGGTGCTCCATGCCGATCTCGGCGGCGTTCTCGGCCTGCTCTGGCGTGCCGCCCATCACCGCGCACAAGGCGCCTGCGGCCATGGAGCAGGCCACGCCCACCTCGCCCTGGCAGCCCACTTCAGCGCCGCTGATGGAAGCGTTTTCCTTGTAGAGGATGCCGATGGCCGCAGCGGTGAGCAGGAAGTCGATGACGCCGGCATCGCTGGCGCCATGCACGAAGCGGGCGTAGTAGTGCAGCACCGCCGGCACGATGCCGGCCGCGCCGTTGGTGGGCGCGGTGACCACGCGGCCACCGGCGGCGTTTTCTTCGTTCACGGCCAGCGCATACAGGTTGACCCAATCGAGCACCTGCAGCGGGTCGCGAAGCGCGGCCTCGGGGTGGCTGGTGAGTGCCGCATGCAGCGCCGCCGCCCGCCGCCGCACCTTGAAGCCGCCGGGCAGCACGCCTTCGGTGCGGCAGCCACGCTGCACGCAGGCCTGCATCACCTGCCAGATCTTCAGCAGGCCGGCGTCGATCTCGGCGTCGGTGCGCCAGTGGCGCTCATTGCGGCGCATCACCTGGGCGATGCTCAGCCCTTCACGCGCGCACACCTGCAGCAGCTCGGCGCCGCTGGCAAAGGGCAGCGGCAGCACCGTGGTGTCGGGCGCGATCACCTTCTGGCGGCTGCCGTCGGCGGCCACTTCGTCGCTGACGATGAAGCCGCCGCCCACCGAGTAGTACACCTTGTCGGCCAGTTCGGCGCCACCAGCATCGAAGGCTGAAAAGCGCATGCCGTTGGCATGGAAGGGCAGGCTCTGCCGGCGATGGAAGACCAGGTCTTTCGCGGCCAGAAAGCCGATGTCGTGCGTGCCGTGCAGCGCAATGCGCCCGCTGCCGGCGATGCCGGCCAGCAGCGCGGGCACCGCGTCCACGTCCACCGTGTCGGGCTCGTGGCCGGCCAGGCCCAGCAGCACCGCCTTGTCGCTGCCATGGCCCTTGCCGGTGGCGCCCAACGAGCCGTAGAGCTGCGCCTGCACCCGGGCGGTGCGGGTCAGCAGCCCTTCATGCGCCAGCCGGGCGGTGAACAGGCGCGCGGCCCGCATCGGGCCGACGGTGTGCGAACTGCTCGGCCCGATGCCGATCTTGAAGAGGTCGAACGCGGAGACGGCCATGCGGCGAGACGGGTAACAGGAGGTGCGCGCAGGATAAGCGCGCACCGCCGGTTTGGCTCACTCGCTGGCGTACTCCGTCATCGGCACGCAACTGCAGAACAGGTTGCGGTCGCCGTAGACGTTGTCCACCCGGCCTACCGGCGACCAGTACTTGGCCTTGCGCAGCGCCGGCACCGGGTAGGCGGCCTGCTCGCGGCTGTAGGCATGCGGCCAGTCGGCGGCCAGCAGCGCCTCGGCGGTGTGCGGCGCGTTTTTGAGCGGTTGGTCGTCGCGCGGCCATTCGCCACGCTCGATCTTCGCGATCTCTTCGCGGATGGCGATCATCGCGTCGCAAAAGCGGTCCAGCTCCTTCAACGGCTCGCTCTCGGTGGGCTCCACCATCAGCGTGCCGGCCACCGGAAAGCTGAGCGTGGGCGCATGGAAGCCGTAGTCGATCAGCCGCTTGGCCACGTCTTCGGCGCTCACGCCGCTGCTGTCCTTCAGCGGTCGCAGGTCCAGGATGCACTCGTGCGCCACGCCGCCGCCCTTGATGCCGGGCAGCTCGCCGCTGAAGTGGATGTCGTAGTGGTCGGCCAGCCGCGCGGCCACGTAGTTGGCGCTGAGGATGGCGGTCTCAGTGGCCGCGGTCAGCCCTTCGCTGCCCATCATGCGGATGTACATCCAGGTGATGGGCAGCACCGCGGCATTGCCCAGCGGCGCCGCCGAGACCGGGCCCACGCCCGCGCCGGGCAAAAACGGCACCAGATCGGCCGCCACGCACACCGGGCCCACGCCCGGGCCGCCGCCGCCGTGCGGGATGCAGAAGGTCTTGTGCAGGTTGAGGTGGCTCACGTCGCCGCCGAACTCGCCCGGCGCGGCCACGCCCACCAACGCATTCATGTTGGCGCCGTCCACGTACACCCGGCCGCCGTGCTGGTGCACCAGTGCGCACAGCTCCTTCACGCGCGGCTCGAACACGCCGTAGGTGGAGGGGTAGGTGATCATCACCGCCGCCAGCTGGGCGCTGTGCTTTTCGCACTTGGCCTGCAGGTCGGCCAGGTCGACGTTGCCCATCGCGTCGCACTTCACGCCCACCACCTGCATGCCCACCATCTGCGCGCTGGCGGGGTTGGTGCCGTGGGCGGATTCGGGGATCAGGCAGACCGTGCGCTGCGCATCGCCGCGCGACAGGTGCCAGCCGCGGATGGCCAGCAGGCCGGCGTATTCACCTTGCGAGCCGGCATTGGGCTGCAGGCTCACGCCCGCATAGCCGGTGGCCTGCACCAGCCAGTCGCACAGCTGCTGGTTCAGCAGCGCGTAGCCTTGCTGCTGCTCGGCCGGCGCATAGGGATGCACCTGCGCGAACTCGGGCCAGGTGATGGGAATCATCTCGCTGGTGGCGTTCAGCTTCATCGTGCACGAGCCCAGCGGAATCATCGTGCGGTCCAGCGCCAGGTCCTTGTCCGACAGGCTGCGGATGTAGCGCAGCATCTCGGTTTCGCTGTGGTGGGTGTTGAACACCGGGTGCTGCAGGTAGCCGCTGGCGCGCAGCAGCTGCGGCGGAATCAGCGCCGCGATGCCGCCTTCGTGCCGGGCGTAGTCGGGCTGCGCATCGGCACGGCCGGTGAACACGCGCAACAGCGCGGCCAGGTCGGCGCGGGTGGTGGTCTCGTCCAGCGTGATGCCCAGCGAATGGGCGCTGGCGCGGCGCAGGTTCATGCCGGCGGCCTCGGCCGCGGCCAGCAATGCGCCGGTGCGTTCGCCGGTCAGCACTTCCAGGGTGTCGAAGGCCTCGGCCGTGGCCAGCGTGAAGCCGGCCTGCTGCAACTCGGCGGCCAGCAGCGCGGTGTAGCTGGCCACGCGGCGGGCGATGCGCTTCAGGCCCTCGGGTCCGTGGTACACGGCGTACATGCTGGCCACCACGGCCGGCAGCACCTGCGCGGTGCAGATGTTGGAAGTGGCCTTCTCGCGGCGGATGTGCTGCTCACGCGTCTGCAGCGCCAGCCGGTAGGCGGGCGCGCCGTGCGCGTCCACGCTCACGCCCACCAGGCGGCCGGGCAGCGAGCGCTTGAACTCGTCGCGCGTGGCCATGTAGGCGGCATGCGGGCCGCCCGCGCCCATCGGCATGCCGAAGCGCTGGGTGTTGCCCACCACGATGTCGGCGCCTTGCTCCCCCGGCGGCAGCAGCAGCGCCAGCGCCAGCAGGTCGGCCGCGACGATGGCCAGGCCGCCCTGGGCATGCACGGCGGCTATCAGCGGGCGCAGGTCGCGCACGCGGCCGCTCACGCCCGGGTACTGCAGCAGCGCGGCAAAGGCGGGCGCGCTGCCGGCCTCTTCGGCCGGGCCCACCTGCACGGTGATGCCCAGCGGCTCGGCGCGGGTGCGCACCACCGCCAGCGTCTGCGGCAGCACGTCGTCGGCCACGAAGAAGGTGGTGCTCTTGCTCTTGCCCACCCGCAACGCCAGCGTCATGGCCTCGGCCGCGGCGGTGGCCTCGTCCAGCATCGACGCATTGGCGATGGCCATGCCGGTGAGGTCGGTGACCATGGTCTGGAAGTTGAGCAGCGCTTCCATGCGGCCCTGCGAGATCTCGGCCTGGTAGGGCGTGTAGGCGGTGTACCAGGCCGGGTTCTCGAGGATGTTGCGCAGGATGACCGGCGGCGTCAGCGTGCCGTGGTAACCCTGGCCGATGAAGCTCTTGAGCAGCCGGTTTTGCGCGGCCACCGACTTCAGCTCGGCCAGCGCCTGCGCTTCGGTCAGCGGGGCGGGCAGCTTCATCGCCGCGCCCCGGGCGATGGCGCGCGGCACGATCGCGTCGATCAGTGCGCGGCGCGAGGCCGCCCCGATCACCGACAGCATGCGCGCCTCGTCGGCGGCATCGGGCCCGATGTGGCGGGCGGTGAACTCGGCCTCGTTCTCGAGGTCGCCAAGCGGCTGGAGGGCGGACATCAGCATGGAAGGGCTCTATCAGGCGGGGGTCAGAGGGTCTTGAGCAGGTCCTGGTAGGCCGGCTCGTCCATCAGCGCATCGAACTGGCTGGCATCGGCCACCTTGACCTTGAAGAACCAGCCGGCGCCGGTGGGGTCGGAATTGGCCAGCGACGGGTCGGCGCGCAGCGCCTCGTTGACTTCCACCACCTCGCCGGTGACGGGCATGAACAGGTCGGCGGCAGCCTTGACCGACTCCACCACGCCGGCCACCTCGCCCTGGTTGAAGGTCTTGCCCACTTCGGGCAGGTCGACGAACACCACGTCGCCCAGCGCGTCCTGCGCATGCGGCGTGATGCCGACCACGGCGGCGCCGGCATCGGCGGTGTTGATCCACTCGTGGTCGTTGGTGAACTTGATGGTCATGGGGTCGCTCCTGGGTTCGGGCGGTGTGGGAAGAGGGGAGAAAGGCGAGCAGCGCCGGGGATCAGCGCTGGTAGCGGTGCGGGGCAAACGGCATGGCGCACACCCGCATCGGCAGGCGCTTGCCGCGCACGTCGGCATACACCTCGTTGCCCGGGTGGGCGTGGTTGATGGCCACGTAGGCCATCGCGATCGGCTGGTTGACGGTGGGCGCCAGCGTGCCGCTGGTCACATGGCCCAGCTTGTGGCCGTGGGCATCGTGCAGCACCGCGCCTTCACGCACCGGCACGCGTTCCAGCCCCACCAGGCCCACGCGCTTGCTGGGCGCGGCGCCGGCCAGGTGCTTTTCGATGGTGGCGGCGCCGGGGTAGTGGCCCGCGCGGGCACCGCCCGGGCGGCGCACCTTCTGGATGGACCAGGCCAGGCCCGCTTCCACCGGCGAGGTGGTGGTGTCGATGTCGTGGCCGTACAGGCACAGGCCCGCTTCCAGCCGCAGCGTGTCGCGCGCGCCCAGGCCGGCGGGCTTGACCTCGGGATGGGCCAGCAGCTGGCGCGCCAGATCGACCGCGGCCTCGGCCGGCACCGAGATCTCGAAGCCGTCTTCGCCGGTGTAGCCCGAGCGGGTGACGAAGCAGTCCACACCCGCCAGCACGAAGTGCCCGCCGGTCATGAAGGTCAGGGTGCCGACGCCCGCGTTCAGCCGCTGCAGCGCGGTGACGGCCTGGGGGCCTTGCAGCGCCAGCAGCGCGCGGTCGGGCAGCGGCACGATCTGGCAGCGGTGGCCGATGTGGGTCTGCAGGTGGCGGATGTCGTCGGCCTTGCAGGCGGCGTTGACGACGACGAAGAGGTCGTCCTCGCGCCGGGTGACCATCAGGTCGTCGAGGATGCCGCCCGAGGCATTGGTGAACTGGGTGTAGCGCTGCTTGCCCACCGCCAGGTCGACGATGTCGGCCGGCACCAGGGTCTCGAGTGCGGCGGCGGCGGCCGGCGCATCGGGCAGGCGCAGCTGGCCCATGTGCGAGACGTCGAACAGCGCGGCCGATTCGCGGCACTGCCGGTGCTCGGCCATGATGCCGCCGGGGTAGTTGACCGGCATGGCGTAGCCGGCAAAGGGCACCATCTTGGCGCCCAGTTCAAGGTGCAGCGCGTGCAGGGGCGTCTGGAGCAGGTCGGCGGACATCCATGTCTCCCGGTAAGGGTGTAGCGAAGGGGCCATCGATCGCCCACCCTAGCGCCAAAGGCGATGTGAGTGGGGGGATGCCCTCGCTGTCCGCTTTACCTGAGAGATTGGCGGCACCGGCGGTTGCGCGGCGCTGCTTGCCCCTTCGGTGGGCGGGCTCGGGGCCCGCCTCTCTCCAGTGAGGAACGCCCGGGTGGGGCGTCTTGCCAGTCCTTTTGCCTGAGCGTTCGGGGTGTGGACCCCTGCGCCTTCGGCGGCTGCTGCGGTGGAATGCCGCAGCGGCTCTCTCCTGGCGGCGGCAGTGTAGCCGAGGCGCTGGCGGCCCCGGCTTGCGCCGCCCGGCAGGGATCAGCGGCGCTGGTCCATGCGCAGTTCCTGCGCCATGCTGCGGCGGTCGCGGCCCATGGCCGGCACCAGGAAGGGCTCGTACTTCTGGCCCTTGTCGGCCGGCGGCTCGAAGCGTTCGGCGCGGCGGCTATGGTGGGCGGGCACGGGATGAGCGGATTTCTGGATCATCATGGCGGGTCAACTCGCGGCTTGCATTCGTGCCGCGTGACCCCCTAACGACCCACCCCCGCATTCGGATGACAAAGGTTGCTGTAGCTTTTCCCAACTCCGTAACAATGTTGGCG
>NZ_CAXFDV010000641.1:0-3584 GCF_964001545.1 uncultured Aquincola sp. | reverse complement strand
CCGGCACCACGGCGGCCGGCGGCGTCATCGGCTTTCTCTCCGGCCTGGTGGGCGCGGGCGGCGGCTTCGTGTCGGTGCCCTTCATGACCTGGTGCAACGTGGCCATGCACAACGCGGTGGCCACCAGCGCGGCGCTGGGCTTTCCGATCGCGCTGGCCAACACGCTGGGCTATGTGATGGGCGGCTGGCACATGGCGCCCGCCCTGCCCGGCGCGATGGGCTACCTGTACCTGCCGGCGCTGGCGCTGATCGCGCCGGTGAGCGTGCTGATGGCGCCGGTGGGCGCGCGCGTGGCCCATGCGCTGGACATGCGCAAGCTCAAGCGGGTGTTCGCGCTGGTGCTGTACCTGCTGGCGGCGTACATGCTGTACCGCGGCTTGACCGCAAGCTGACGCCAGCCGGGGTCGTCAGCCCTCCGCCCGCTCGAAGCGGATACCCGCCAGCGTGACCACATTGCCGCCGCGGCGCTGGGCTTCGGCCAGCGCGGCGTCGCAGGCTTCACGCAGCGCTTCCTGGCTGTGGGCGGTGTGGGGGTAGCTGGCCACGCCCATCGACACGGTGAAGCGCAGCTCTTCGCCGTCCAGCACCACGATCTGCGTGGCGCATTCGCGGCGCAGGCTTTCCACGCGCGCATGCGCCGTGGCCAAGCCCACGCCTGACAGCAGCACCGCAAAGCGCTGGTCGTCCAGCCGGCAGGACGCGTCCATCGCACGGGTGTTGCCACGCAGCAGCCGGCCCAGCGTCTCGACGATGCGGGTATGGGCCGGTGCGCCCAGCTCGGCCACACGCGGCAAGGGCGGATCGACGGCGATGGTGACCAGCGCGAACTCGCGGTGCTCACGCGTGGACAGATCCACCTCGCGGCGCAGCTGGTCGTCGAAGTGCGCGCGGGTATAGAGGCCCGTGCGGGTGTCGCGCAGCGAATGGTCCTGCAGCTCGCGGCGCAGCGTCTCGACGTTGCGCTGCAGCTGCTCCAGCTGCTCCAGCGCGGCGCGCAGCTGGGCGTCCTTGGCCTTTTGGGCGGCCTGGTCGGTCCACACGCTGCACAGCAGGCGGCGGCCGTCGGCGCCGGCCGGCGCCACCACGCGCAGCACGCGGTAGTCGTGCTTGTCGCCGGCATGCTCGAAGCGATGCTCGCTGGTCAGCGGCTGGCCCTGGGCCACGGCGGTCTGCTCGGCCGCGCGCAGGGTGGTGACGAGCGCGGCTTCCAGCAGGTCGGCATCGCTGCGGCCGGGCAGCTGGTCGGCCGGCGTGCGCAGCCAGTCGGCCATGGCCTGGTTGGCCCACAGGTAGACACCGCTTTGCGCGTCCTTGACGGCCAGCAGCGCGCCCTGACGCTCGGCCAGCGCGGGCAGCGCCAGCGCCAAGGCCGCCTCAAGCGCCGCAGGGTCGATCGTGGTCGAGGTCGGCACCGTGGATGTCGGGTTGGAGGGGCGTGGGCTGGACAAATCCATCAAAACATTCTGCTGGTCGCGCAGGAACCACCGGCGATCAGGCTTTCTATGGTGAGCCGCCGCCCTGCGGGGCGCAAGGCGAAGCGGACGGCTTCGGGTGCATTCTCCCTAGCTTGGCAGCCGCTGAACACAGCGAGAAGACCCCGCAAGCGCGTGCATTGTGCGCATCCTCGGTGCCTGGCGTGGTGAAAACGACGCGGTATCCCGCACCAAGCGTGGGATTCGCCACTGGCACGGATGCTGCAGGCCAGCCACCACCGGCGCAGTGAAGCGCCGCCACCGTGGGCCTTGGGCGCACGGTTGCCGTGCACACCGGCGTGCGCAGCCATGACCCCTCCCGGGCAGACCCCGCAAGCATTGCTGCTTCCCAGGGCCTGCCGCACACCTGCCGCTCCCGGAGGAGCTTCGTGCGTCTGTCGTCGTCGATGAACAAACCCAAACTGGTGCTGGTGGGCAACGGCATGGCCGGCGTGCGCACGCTGGAAGAGCTGCTGAAGATCGCGCCCGACCTGTACGACATCACCGTCTTCGGGGCCGAGCCCCACCCCAACTACAACCGCGTCCTGCTGTCGCCAGTGCTGGCCGGCGAGCAGACGCTGGACGAGATCGTGCTGCACCCGCGCGAGTGGTACGCCCGGCACGGCATCACCCTGCACCTGGGCCGCCGCGTGGTGGCGCTGGACCGCCGCCGCCGCAGCGTGCAGGCCGACGACGGCACCGAGGCGCCCTACGACCGCCTGCTGCTGGCCACCGGCTCCAGCCCCTTCGTGCCGCCGCTGCCAGGCAACACCCTGCCCGGCGTCATCGCCTACCGCGACATCGCCGACACCCAGGCCATGATCGACGCCGCAACGCGCTACCGGCATGCGGTGGTCATCGGCGGCGGCTTGCTGGGCCTGGAAGCGGCCCATGGCCTGATGCGCCGCGGCATGCGGGTCACGGTGGTGCACATCGGCCGCTGGCTGCTCGACCGCCAGCTGGACGAGCCCGCCGCCCGGCTGCTGCAGGAGGCGCTGGAAGCGCGCGGCCTGCACTTCGTGCTGGGGGCGCAGACCCAGGCGCTGCTGGCCGATGCCGGCACGGGCCGCGTGCGCGCGGTGCAACTGGCCGATGGCGCCGAGCTGCCGGCCGACCTGGTCGTGGTGTCGGCCGGCATCCGGCCCAACGTGGCGCTGGCCGAAGCCGCCGGGCTGCACTGCCAGCGCGGCATCGTGGTGGGCGACACCCTGCAGACCGTCACCGACCCGCGCATCTACGCTGTGGGCGAATGCGCCGCCCACCGCGGCGTGGCCTATGGCCTGGTGGCGCCGCTGTACGAGCAGGGCCGCGTGTGCGCCACGCACCTGGCGCAGGTGGGCAGCGGCCGCTACACCGGCAGCCAGACCAGCACCCAGCTCAAGGTCACCGGCATCGACCTGTTTTCGGCCGGCAACTTCATGGGCGGCGAGCACACCGAGGCCATCGTGATGAGCGACCCCTTCGGCGGCGTCTACAAAAAGCTGGTGATCCAGGACAACAAGCTGGTGGGCGCCTGCCTGTACGGCGACACCGCCGATGGCGCCTGGTACTTCGACCTGCTGCGCGAGGGCCGCGACATCGGCGACATCCGCGACCAGTTGATCTTCGGCAGGAGCACCGACGCATGACCGCTGCGCGCGAGACCCGATCCACCTGCTGTTACTGCGGCGTGGGCTGCGGCGTCGTCATCGAATCCACCGGCGACCAGATCACCGGCGTGCGCGGCGACCCTGACCACCCCGCCAACTTCGGCCGCCTGTGCAGCAAGGGCAGCACCCTGCACCTGACGGCCAGCGCCCCCATCACCCAGCATGCGCGGCTGCTGTTTCCGATGCGGCGCAGCCAGCGCAACGCGGCGCCGCAACCGGTGAGCTGGAACGAGGCCATGACCCTGGCCACCGACCGCTTCGAGCAGACCATCCGCACCCATGGCCCCGACGCGGTGGGCTTTTACCTCTCGGGCCAGTTGCTGACGGAGGACTACTACGTCTTTAACAAGCTGGCCAAGGCGCTGATCGGCACCAACAACGTCGACACCAATTCGCGCCTGTGCATGAGCAGCGCGGTGGCCGGCTACAAGGCCACGCTGGGTGCCGATGCGCCGCCCGCCTG
>NZ_CAXFDV010000640.1:0-3251 GCF_964001545.1 uncultured Aquincola sp. | reverse complement strand
CGCGCGAGACGGCGAAGCCACCCGCCTGCTCACCGCGGCGGCCGGCCTGCCCCGCGGTGGCGAGCATGCCGCGGCCGTGCTGGGCCGGCTGAACCGCCTTGTGGGGCGCCAGCTGCCCGAATTCGCCCGCACCGATGCACATGCGCCCGCACGGCCCGCCTCGCCAGGGCTGACGGCGGCCATCGGCCTGGCGCAGCAAGGCATCCAGCGGCGCTTCAGCGTCACCCAGGCGGCCACGGCGGGCGCCGCAGCGGGGCCGGCTTCGGTCAGCGCGCCCACGCTGCTGGAAGACCTGCAGCAGCGCAAGCAGGTCCTGAAGAAGGCGGCCGAGACCCCGGTCGAGCGCGCCACCATCGAGATCGTGGCCTTGCTGTTCCAGGCCATCCTGATGGAAGAAAGCATTCCGGCCGCCGTGCGCGTGTGGTTCGCGCGGCTGCAGATGCCGGTGCTGCGCGTGGCCGTGACCGAGCCCGACTTCTTTGCCACCACCGACCACCCGGCGCGCAAGCTGATCGACCGCATGGGCGCCTGCGTGATGGGCTTTGACACCTCGTCGCGCGCGGTGGGCGATGCGCTGGAGCGTGAGATCAAGCGCGTGGTGCAGGTGGTGGAGGCTTACCCCGACACCGGCCGCCGCGTGTTCCAGACCGTGCTGACCGAGTTCGAGAAGTTCCTGGAGAACTATTTCCGCCACGAGAACGAGGCCACGCGCAAGGGCGTGTCGCTGGCCCAACAGGTGGAGCAGCGCGAGACGCTGGCCATCCAGTACACGATCGAGCTGCGCAAGATGCTCAATGAAGTGCCGGTGCAGGAGGGCGTGCGCCAGTTCCTGTTCCAGGTGTGGGCCGACGTGATGGCGATGACGGCCGTGAAGTTCGGCGGCCAGAGCGAAGAAACCAAGGCCATGAAGCGGGCCGCCGCCGACCTGGTGTGGTCGGCCAGCGCCAAGGTCTCCCGCGAAGACCGGGCCGAAGTTATCCGCCGCTTGCCGCCGCTGCTGAAGACGCTGCGCGAAGGCATGGCCTCGGCCGGCGTGGCACCCGACAAGCAGGACGAGCAGGTGCGCGCGCTCAACAACTCGCTGGCGGCGGCCTTCACCGCCAAGGCGGCGGCCATTCCGCACGACCGCTTCGAAGAGCTGATGGAGCGGCTGGAAACGCTGGAAGAGCTGCTGCCCGACAGCGACGACGTGCAGATCGACGAATCCACCGTGCTGGACCTGTCGGGGCACGAGACCTCGGAGCTGGAAGTGGCCGTCGAGGGCGGCTCGGTGCCCACGCCTGCGATGCTGGCCTGGGCGCGTGAGCTGCAGGTGGGCAGCTGGTTCATGCTGGATTTCCGCGGCCGCAACGAGCCGGTGCAGCTGGCCTGGCAGGGGCTGCGCAGGCAGTTGTCGCTGTTCGTCACGCCCAGCGGGCGCTGCGTGCTGTTCCAGCAGCAGCGGCTGGCGGCTTTCCTGCAGGCAGGGCTGCTGCTGCCGGCGCAGGACGAAGCGCTGACGGTGCGCGCCACGCGCAATGCGCTGGCGCGGCTGGACGTGGACCCGGCGCGGCTGTTGAGCTGACGGTGGCTCGTCTCAGTGAATGAGGCGATCCTCTGGCGCGACGAACAACTCGTCCAGCACCAGCGTGTCGGGCTCCTTGCCCAGGCTCCAGAACACCATCAGCACGATGATCTTGATGTCGTCCAGCGCGATGGGTGCCACGCCGATGGCCGTGGCCCGGTCGACCACCATTTCGCGCATCGGCGGCGGCAGTACGCCGGCCGATTCGAGGAAGCTGATGAAGCCGATGGACTCCTCGCCCAGCAGATCCTGCTCGGCGGGGGTGTAGACGCGCATGCTGGTTTGCTGCTGCTCGCCGGTGTAACACTCGGCGACGCTGGCCAAGCCGTCCAGCCAGGACAACGCTTCCTGGATTTCGTCCGACTCGAAGCCCGCGGAGGACAGCTTCCGCGCCAACTGGTCATGGTCCGGGCAGGCGTCCGGACGCCAGTAGTTTTCGTACAGGTAGACGAGGACGTCGAACATGAATTGACTATACCCCACGGGTTTCCACGCGCCGGACGGAAACAAAACGGCCTTGGTGGCGGTGTGCGGGGCGTGCTCGGGGCGGTCTTCAGGCCAGGCCACGGCGCTGGAACAGGCCACCCGGCAGGCGCACCACCTGGCCGTCGAGCTCCAGCTCCAGCAGGCGCGCCTGCAGCTGCGGCGCCGGCCAGCCGCAGCGGGCGATCAGCGCGTCCAGCGTGGCGGGGTCGTGGCCCAGCGCGGCCAGCACCGGGTCGGCTTCGGGGGGCTCCAAGGTGGGCGCCGTGCCCTCATCGGCGTCGGCGCTCGGCGGCCGGGCGGCGCCGCCCAGTTCTTCCAGCACGTCTTGCACCTGCTCCACCAGCTTGGCGCCCTGCTTGAGCAGCGCATGGCAGCCGCGCGACTGCACCGCGTGGATGGAGCCGGGGATGGCGAAGACATCGCGCCCCGCTTCCAGCGCCAGCCGCGCGGTGATCAGCGAGCCCGAGCGCAGCGCCGCTTCCACCACCAGCGTGCCGCGCGCCAGCCCGGCGATGATGCGGTTGCGCTTCGGGAAGTGCTCGGCCAGCGGCGGCGCGCCCAGCGCGAACTCCGACAGCAGCAGCCCCTCGCGGGCGATGCTTCGCGTCAGCGCCTCATGCCGGCTGGGGTAGATGCGGTCCAGCCCCGTGCCCACCACCGCGATGGTGCTGCCCGCGCCGCCCAGCGCGCCTTCGTGCGCCGCGCCGTCGATGCCCAGCGCCAGGCCCGACACCACCGTCCAGCCGGCTTCGCTCAAGGCGCGGCCAAAAGCGCGGGCGTTGTCCAGGCCCTGCGCGGTCGGGTTGCGGCTGCCGACGATGGCCACGGCCTCACGCTGCAGCAGGTCCAGCCGTCCGTGGGCGTACAGCAGCAGCGGCGGGTCGGCCGCCTGCAGCAGGGCCGGCGGGTAGGCTGCATCGCCCACCGTGACGATGCAGCGACCGTCGCCCAGCGCCAGCCAGGCCAGCGTGCGCGCCAGCAGGTCGGTGTGGAAAGCGTCGGGCTCGGCCGCCAGCAAGGCGCCGGCGGCGGGCCCGGCCACCTGGGCGATGGCCGTTTCGCCGGCCTGCAGCACCGCCGGTGCGCTGCCGAACGCGGCCAGCAGCTTGCGCGCCTTGGCGCGGCCCAGTCCTTCCCCGGCCGTCAACCTCAGCCATGCCCCGACTTCATTCGGGTCGGTCATGGCCGCAGGCCTAGTCGG